>SCTT01000365.1 GCA_004322435.1 bacterium | reverse complement strand
GGGCCGGCAGGCCCAGGCCGAAGAGGTGGAGGAGCCGGTGGAACGCGAACCCGACGAGGCCGTAGGCCAGGTGGTTGCCGTGGACCAAGTGGCGGAAGTCGCCGAGCTCGACGGCGATGGCGCAGGCCACGCCGTCGAAGTTGTGGCGCAGCGAGGGGAAGACGAGGTACAGGCCCAGCGCGGCGGAGCCGACGAGGAAGGGCGTGAGGCGCGTCGGTCGGCTATCCAAGGAAGTGTGAAAAAGTGGCGGAGAGGGGGGGATTCGAACCCCCGAGGGCGGTTAAACCCTACACGATTTCCAGTCGTGCCGTTTCAACCACTCACGCACCTCTCCAAACGGCTGGGCCGATTATAGCGTTTTCCAAGGGGACTGTCCCTAACGCAGCAGATAGCCGACGTTGACGACGGTGTCGAGGCGCTTGGCCAGGGGCGGGAGCTTCCGGCGCAGGGACTCGACGTGCTTGTCGACGGTGCGCGTGCCGGAGCCCGACACCCCCCACACCGCGCCCAAGAGCGCCCCGCGCGTCAGCACGCGCCCCCGCTGGCGCACGAGGTAGGCGGCCAGGTCGAACTCGAGGCGGGTGAGCTTCACCGGCTTTCCGGCCAGGAGCACGGTGCGCGCATCCACGTCCAAGCGCAGGCCGTCGAGCTCGACGACGTCCGCCTTCGGCGCCTCGGGCCGCCGGCGCAGGAGGGACTCCAGGCGCGCGGCGAGGAGCTCCGGGTCGAAGGGCGCCTCGAGGAACTCGTCGGCCCCGGCTTCGAAACCGGCGACCACTTCCTCGCGCCGGCGCCGTCCCCGCGAGACCGCGACCAGGACGACGGCGCGCGTCTCCTTGTTGGCCCGGAGCACGCGCAGGACCTCGCGTCCGTCCATCCCGGGGAGCTCCATCGACACGAAGGCCGCGGCCGGCACGTCCTTGACCAGGGCGTCGAAGAACCGGCCGGCCGTCGCGAAGCCCGACGCGCGCATCCCGCGCGCCTCGAGGAGCGCGAGCAGGGCGGCGCGCAGCTTCGCGTCCGCGTCGACGACGGCGACGGCCGCGCCCTTCATTTCCCGGAGGCCTCCAAGACTTCCTTGACGCGGGCCAGCAGGTCGTCGGGGGCGAAAGGCTTGACCACGTAGTCGTTGCCGCCGGCGCGCAGGCCCTCGGCCACCCGCGAGACGGCCGAGCGCACGGTGCAGAAGAGGATGGGGGTCTTGTGGCCGGCCGCGCGCAGGCGGCGGCAGACCTCGTAGCCCTCGAGGTCGGGCATCTGGGCGTCGAGGATGACGAGCGCGGGGCGCTCCTTCTCGAAGGCCTTGAGCCCGGCCTCCCCTCCGTCGGCGACGACCACCTCGTGGCCGGCCCGGGTCAGGATGTGGGCGTGCAGCGCGCGGTAGTCCTCTTCGTCGTCGACGACAAGGATTTTAGCCATGGCCTAGTGTACGGTCCGACGGCGTCCGGGTCAAGCGGGGTGTCCCCAAGTTCCCAGACTCTCCAGGGTGTCCGGCCGCCGCGTTTCAAGGCGGGGGCTGCCCGCGCGTCCGAGTCCTCCGCTCCCCCGAACCCGTGAACCTTGACGGTTCCCCCGCGACGAGCGCGGGGGCCCTCTCCCACGGGGTCGCTTCGGACTCGGCCGCGCGGTCACCCGCCGTGACTCGTCGACGGCCTCGCCAGAATTGCAACGGTCCGGGGCGACTATCCCCAGGGATAGCTGCAAGACATCAGCCGGACAGGGGTGCCATTGATTCCGGTCCGGCCCCTCGGGCGCCGGGCCGTCGAAAGGAAACGGCGGGTGGCCGCAGGGGCGCGCTCGCAGCGACCCCGTGGGAGGGGGCCCCCGCGCCCGCTATCAAGAAGCCGTTGTTCGAAGCGGGCCCGGAGCGGGGGAACCGTCAGGTTCAAGGGTTCGGGGGAGCGGAGAGCGCGTCCCTGCGGACAGGACCCGCCTTCTTGACGCGACGGCCGCAACGCATCAAAACCCCGGGAACTGGGAGGGCCGTCCCTAGCGCAACGGGAACTTCAGGGAGAAGGTGGAGCCCCGGCCGGGCTCGGAGACCACGGACACCGAGCCGCCGTGCTTGTCCATGATGGCCTTGGTGATGGCCAGGCCCAGCCCGACGCCTTGGGCGTTAAGCGGGTTCTTCACGCGCTCGAAGGGGGCGAACAGGCGGGACAGGGCCTCGGCCGGGATGCCGACCCCGGAATCCTTGACGGCGACCTCGAGCGCGCCGGCGGCGGCCTTCGCACAGACCTCGACGCGGCCGCCCTGCGGGGTGTACTTGAGGGCGTTCGAGACCAGGTTGGTCACGGCTTGGGTGGCCAGGTCGGCGTCGAGGCGCGCCTCGGGGAGCGCGGGGTCGATGACCGAGGTCAGCGTCAGCCCGGCCTCGCGGGCGCGGGCGGTGAAGAAGAGGACGGCGTCCTCGACGATGGGGCCCAGGGCCGCGGGCTTGGGGGTGAACTCGAGCTCCCCGCGCTCGATGCGCGCCATCTCCAGGAGCGACGCGACGAAGTGCTCGAGGCGGGCGGCGTTGCGCTGGATGCGCGCCAGCATGTCGCGCTCGCCGGGCGGCACGGCCCCCGAGGAGGCCAGCTCGGCGGCCTGCGCCTGGATGGCGCCGAGCGGGGAGCGGAGCTCGTGGGTGACCGAGGCCACGAAGAGCCGCTTCATCGCGTCGAGCTCCTTGAGGCGCGCCGACATGGCGTTGACGCCCCGCGCGAGCCGCGCGACCTCGTCGGAGCCGGCCACGTCGGCCTCCGCGCCGAGCTTGCCTTCGCCGATGAGGGCGACCGCCCGCTCGATGCGGACGATGCGGCGGGTGAGGGGTTCGGAGAGCAGGAACGCGGCGAACAGACCGGCCGCCGCGGCGCCCCCGCCGGCGCGCAGCGCCCGGCCGACGAGCTCGCGGCGCCGTTCGGCGCGGCGCTCGGCCAAGAACCTGTCGGCGAGGAGGACCTCGGCCGCGGCCTCCGCGCCGTCGGGAGCGGAGGCGCTCAGGCGGCGCGGCGCGCCGGCGTCCGCGGCGGGGGCTCCGCCGACGTCCTTCCAGGAGCCGCTCACGAGCGCCCGGCAGCCGGCGACCTCGGGGCGGTCGCGGCGCAGGTGCGCGAGGTGGTCGAGGAGGACCAGCGGGTCCTGGGCCAAAAGGGACTCCTGGGCGGCGCGGCGCACGCCGTCGTCGAGCACGCGCAGCGTCTCGGCCTCGGCGGCGCGCTGGGCGGAGTCCTGCATCCCGACCATCAGCGCGGTCGCGGCGGCGACCCCGGCCAGCGCCATCGCCGCCAGCGCCAGCGCGAGCTTGACGCGCAGGCTCATGGGGTCGGCTTCATCTTGAGGCGCTCGAGCGCCTTGCGCGCCGGCTCGTGCGTGGGGTCGATGTCGAGCGCTTCGAGGAACAAGGTGGTCGCGGCCAGATATTCGCCGGAGGCGTACTTTTCGACGCCCTTGTCGTAGGCGGCCTGGGCCATCTCGCGGTCGGTGAGCGCGGGGGCCTTCGGCGGCTTCTTCCCCTTCGGGGGCTTCTTGACCGGCGGCTTCTTGACGCGCGGCGGGGGAGGTTCCGCCGGGGGGGCGGCCTCGGGCATCCCCAGGCTGCGGCGGGCGAGCATGATGGAACCGGTCAGGCCGGCCTTGCGTTCGGGGTCCTGCTCGAGCGCCAGGGCCGTCTCCCACATGCCGAGGGCCTCGTCGCCGCGGCCGAGGGCGAAGTAAACCGAGCCGACGCGGTCGTAGGCGACGCCCTTGTCGGGCGACACTTCGATGAGGCGCTTGACGAGCTCGAGGCCGCGGGAAAACTGGCCGGAGGCGTAGGCGTCGCGGGAGGCCTTGAGGAGGGCGTCGGGCTGGTCGGGCACGGGCTCGGGGGCGGGCGGGGGGGTCGCCCGGGGGCCCGCGCAGGCGAAGAACAGGCCGGCGCTCAAAAGGTAGGCGAGTGATGCCTTCACGGTCGGATTCTACCCCGTTCGCGCATCTTAGCGGTAGGCCTCGCGGCGGTGCTTGACCCGGTAAACGAAGACCTTCCCGGCCTCGTCGGCGATGCGGTACAGGATGCGGAAGTCGCCGGCTCGGACCCGGTATCCGCCGTCTCCTGAGAGTTTCAGGGATCCGGCCGGACGCGGGTCCGCGGCCAAGGCGAGGATCCGTGCCCGGATGCGGGTCCAGTCGGCTTTTTCGAGGGAATCCAAGTCCCGACGGGCGGCGGGGAGGAGGTAGACTTCAGGCACCGCGGCCCTTGAGATAATCCTTGAGGTCGACGGCCGCCGCCTCGAACGGCCGCCCTTCGCGCAGGTCGCGCAGGTCTTCGGAAAGCTCGTCGCGCTCGATCTGTTCGCGCAGGGCCTTCTCCACGAAAAACCCCTGCTTGAGGCCGCGTTCGACGCAGTAGCGGCGGAGGTTCTCGGCCACGACGGAGTCGATGCGGACTGCAATCGTTTTCTTGCTCATGGGTATATGATAATAGCAGTTTAATATTTTTGCAATAGAAAGATAGCTTCCATTTAATCTCCCAAAATCGCCCTTTTAACGTTCATTTCGCATCCTGTTAACAGAAACTTCGCGCGCGCGCGTTACCCTAATAGTGCGTGTCCGGCTCCCTCCTTTCAGCGGCATTTTTTTTGTTTTTAGGCCCCTCCGCCTACGCCGCCGGCCCCGGCACCTCAGCCGCGACCTTCCTGAACCTAGGCTTCGGCGCCCGCCCGCTGGCCCTGGGCGAGTCGTTTGTGGCCGTCGCCGACGACGTGTCGGCGGTGCACTACAACCCCGCCGGCTTGGCCTTCGCGCCCAGCCTCGCCTCCCGCCAGTCGCAGCGCCGCTACGAGATGCTCGCCTCCCATGCGATGCATATCCAGGACATCCGCCTCTCCCAGTTCGGCTTCCTCGCCCGGCCCTGGGGATTCAGCCTCACCCACCTCTCCTTGGACGGCATCGAGCGCCGCACCTCGGAGACCCTCCAGCCCGAGGGGAGCTTCGGCGCCTCGGACCTGCTCTTCGGCGTCAGCTACGGCCGCCGGCTCGTGGATTACGGCGTGGGCCTGGGGGCCTCCGGCAAGTACATCAAGCAGAGCATCGGCGAATATTCGGCTTCGGCCTACGCCTTGGACCTGGGCGCGCTCTACCGGCTCCAGTCGGCGCCGGTCTCGCTGGGCGCCTCGGTCGTCAACCTCGGCACGCGCGTCAAGTTCGTCGACCAGGCCTACCCGCTGCCGCTGACGCTGCGCCTGGGGGCCGCCTACGGGATGACGGCGCGTTTCCCGCACGCACTGACCATCCAACTGGACCTGCCTCGCGACAACGCGCCGAACGTCCGCCTGGGGATGGAGTACCTGGGCTTCGGGCCCTTCGCCCTGCGGGCGGGCTATCGGACGACGTCGGCGGCGCAGCGCTCGGCGGCGCTCGGCAAGGCGCTGGGCTCCTCCGCCCCGGGGCTCGCCGAGTTCTACGGGATGTTCATGGGCGCGGGGTTTCGGTCGAAGTACGGCAGCATGGACTACACCTTGCTGCCCTACGGCGAGCTGGGCAACGCGCACCGCTTCTCGTTCACCGTCCGCTTCGGCGGCCCTAACTCGTTCCCGCTCGTCGAGACGCACCCGGCCGGAGAGACGCTGGCGGGGGTGGCGCCTTGAGGCTGCTGGCCGCGGCGCTGGCGCTGGCGTCGGCCCTCGCGGTCCCCGCGGGGGCCGCCGGTTGGTATGTGGGCAGCGGCAAGGACGGCGTCCTGTCGGTGTCGGGGGTCCTGACCGAGAACACCAACAGCGGAGCCATCGTCTCCGCCGTCGCCGCCGGCGGGACGACGGTCAATTTCACCGCCGGCCCGTTCTTCGCGACCGGCGACCTGGTGCTGCTCATCCAGATGTGGGGGACGGGGGCGGGCACCTACGAGTTCAACCGCGTGGCGACGGGAGGGGGCGCCACGGTGACCCTCTCCACCGGGACGAAGAACGCGTATGCGTCCGCGGGCGCCCAGATCGTCCAGGTGAAGGAGTACTCGCAGGTCACGGTCTCGGCGGGCGCGGACTGGCGGTCGAATCCCTACAGCGGCAGCAAGTTCGGCGTCCTCGCGGCGGTCGTACGCGGTTCCTTCACGATGACCGGCGGGAACATCGGGGCGGCGGGGTTCGGGTTCGGGGGGGGCGCCTCCGTCAGCGGGGCCGCGGCCGGCATCCAGGGCTCCGGGTCCACGAGCGGCACGGGCGGGGCGTTCACCGCCAACAACGGCAACGGCGGCGGCGGCGGCGGAGCCGGCGGCTTCGGCGGAGCCGGCGGCGGCTACGGGTTCGCGGGGACGGCCGGAGGCGGCGGCTCCGGCGGGTCGTCCGGGGCCCAGGTCGGCTCCGCGGACCTGGGGACCTTGTTCATGGGAGGCGGCGGCGGCGGCGGCGGCGGCAACGGGCCGGCGTCCGGCGCCGGCGGCGCGGGCGGCGGCATCGTCCTGCTCGTCGTCGCCGGGGACGTCTCCATCGGCCCCGCCGCGACCGTCACCATGGGCTCGAACCCCGGCGGCGCGGGCGGGAGTTCGGGCGGCGGCGGCGGCGGCGCCGGCGGCTCCATCCGCATCGTCTCGACGGGCACCCTCGCTTTGGGCTCGAACCGGCTCGTCGCAGCCGGAGGCGCGCCCGGCACCGGCTCGAATCCCGGCGGCACCGGCAGCATCGGGCGCATCGCCGTCCTCGCGGCTGCGTCCGTCACCGGGACGACCAGCCCGGGCTTCGACGCCTCCTCCCCCGACGGCGTCACCCTCGACGACCCGTTCACTCCCCCCGGCGCGGTGACGGACCTGCGCGTGTCCGCCGTCGTCAGCTCCGGGCTGGGCATCGCCACGACCACGGTGTCCCTGCAGTGGACCTCTCCCGGCGCCGACGGCAGCTCGACGACCTTCAACGGGGCCTACACGATCAAGGCGACGACGGCCGGGCCCATCGCCACGGACGTGGCCTTCAGCACGGCCGAGCTGACGTTCAACATCCTCGGGACGTCCGTGACCCCCGGGGCCCTGCAGAGCACGGCCCTCTTCAACCTCGTGTCGACCCACACCTACTACTTCGCCGTCAAGTCCACGGACTCGAACGGCCTCACCTCCGCGCTCTCCAACGTCTCCGCCCGGGCGACGTCCTACGTGCTGGTCCTGCCCAACTCGACCGGCAACACCTGGGGGGTCTCGCTCGGGGACCTGGACAACGACCGCGACCTGGACGCCGTGCTCGCCAACGGGGCGGGGGTTTCCCAGCTCCAGTACGCGCTGGCCAACGACGGGAAGTGGGGCTTCACCGCCAGCACCCTCGAGGGCACGACGCGCAACCACGCCGGCGCCGCCGTCGCCGACTTCGACAACGACGGCGACCTCGACGTGCTCGAGGGCAACGGGTCGGCGATGGTCTACTACAAGAACTCCGGAGCGGGCTTCGTCGCGATCCCGGAGTCGATGCCCTCCTGCTCGGGGGGCTCGACCGTCTCTGGGATCGTCGCCGCGGACTTCGACAACGACGGGGACGTGGATGCGATGGCTTCCTACGACCCCGGGACCTCCGTCTGCTACATGGCCAACGACGGGTCCGGGAACTTCTCCGGCGCCGGGGTTCCCGGCAGCAACTTCCGGTCCGGAGGCCTGGCCGCCGCGGACTACGACCAGGACGGGGACGTCGACGTCGCCCTGACGGTCGACGTCTCCGGGTCGCCGGCCAACAACACCCGCCTCATCCGCAACGACGGCGGCGGCAATTTCACCGTCCAGGCGGCGCTGGGGGGGACCTCGTACTTCGCGCGCGGGGCGGCCTGGGGGGACTTGGACGGCGACGGCGACCTGGACCTCGTGGTGGCCCTGACCGCGGGGACGGCCGACGCGGTCTACGAGAACGTCAACGGCGCGTTGTCGTTGAGGACCAGCCTCGCCGACTCGCGCCACACCAACGGCGTGGCGGTGGCCGACGCCGACGGCGACGGCGACCTGGACGTGCTCGAGAGCAACGCCGCTTCGGGCCCCTCGAAGGAGCACGTCTTCTGGCGCAACGCCGGCGGCTTCGCTTTCGTGAAAGCGGACCTGCCGACCTCGAACGACAGCTACGAAGTGCGCTGGGGCGACCTGGACGGCGACGGCGACCCCGACGCGGTCCTCGCGAACCTGAGCGGGGAGGCGGACCTGGCGCTGCGAAACGACTCCGCGGTCGCCAACGCCGCGCCGTCCGCGCCGACCCTCCGGGCGTCGGACATCGCGTTCAGCTGGGGGGGGCTGGCCCTGGGCAGCACGCTGGCCTTCAAGTGGGACGGCGGGCTCTACGACGGGGGCCTCTCGAGCGGCCCGCTCAACTTCGCGGTGGCCGTCGCCACGAAGCCGATGACCCTCTCGGGCGACCTGCTCTACATCACCGACCCGAGCAGCTACTCGGCGACCCTCCGGCATTTCCACGTCTCACCCGCGCTCGGCTCGCCGTTGACCGGCCAGTATCCCCGTCCGGCCTACAAGGTCTGGCCGGGGGACGCCTCCCCCAAGCATGGCGTGTTCCTCTCCTCGGTCGCGAAGGCGGGCAACGACGTCCTCAGCTACGGCTCGACCTATTACTTCCGGGTCCAGGTCATCGACGCCGGGCTGTCGCGCTCTTCCTGGTCCGCGGAGGTGTCGCACTTCCTGCTCGACCCCTGCGCCCGGCGCGCCAACATCTTAAGCGGCAACTGGAGCGACCCCGGCATCTGGGACGTCGGCCAGCAGCCGACCTCCTGCAGCAAGGTCGAGATCGCCACGGGGAGCATCGTCACCGTCGACATCACCACCGCCACGGCCTCGACCACGACCGTCTACGGCACCCTCAAGTTCTCGCGGGTGACGTCCTCGAGCCTCACGATGGTCGGCGGGGACCTCACCGTGGCGAACGACGGCACGCTCGACATGGGCACCCAGCTCGGGGACGCCATCCCGGCGGTCCACACGGCGGCCTTGGTGCTGGCCTCGGGGTCCGTCAGCGGCGCCTACGGGCTGCGCATAGCGGCCGGCGGCAACTTCCGAGTCTGGGGCGAGTCCGACAAGACGCCCTTCGGGTATGCGCTGGAGAGCATCGCGCTGGGACAGACGACGTTCAAGATTTCCGCTTCCAGCTCCGCCAACTGGGCGGTCGGCGACCGCATCCTCATCGGGCCGACGCAGGGGACGGGGGTCGCCTCCGTCGCGGAGCGCTTCATCACCTCCGTCAGCGGGGGCGACCCCGTGACCGTGGGCTTCGACGCCTCCCTGCCGGAGCCTCGCGTGCTGACCAGCACCACGGTCATTTTGGTCGCGAACCTCACCCGCAACGTGGTCATCCGCTCCTCGGGCACGGACACGAACACGAACGCCGCGTTCGTCTACAGCCTCGCCAAGCACGCCACCGGTTTCCTCGTGCACGAGGCGGAGTTCGTCGACATCGGGGTGAGCTTCGCCGGCCCCACCGCCCAGACCGGCGTGGTCATCGGCGCCAGCGCTCTGGGGTTTTTGTCGAGCAGCACCTTCCGCGGCGGCCACAAGGGCGTCCTGTTCGACGCGTCCCGCGGCACCGTGAGCGCCTGCGTGGCGGCCTTCAACACGGAGGGGGCGCAGACGGCGAGCGGGGCGAGCGTCCTCATCGACGGCAGCGTCGCGGCCGGCAACTCCGACTTCGGGGTCGTCCTCACCGACTCCCCCGACGGGGTCGTGGTCTCGAGCAGCCTCCTCGCGGGCAACGCGGTCGTCGGCCTTTCAGGCCTGGGGAAGGTGACGCTCTCGGACAACCGGTCCTGGAGCAACGGCACCGTCGGCGTAAGCCGGGCCGGGTCGGCGGGAGGGTCGCTGCTGCTGCGGAACACCGTCCACGGCAACGGGGGGGACGGCTTCAACCTCACCGGCGCGGCGCTGTTCTTGCAGGCGAACGCCAGCTATGGGAACGCCGGGGATGGGGTGGACTCCTCCGCCTTCGCCGTCGCCTTGAACAACCGCATCAGCTCGAACACCGGCTACGGCTTCATCATGCAGGGGATGCACTACGCGGCCGGAAACGAGGCCTACGGCAACGGGGCCCCGGGATTCTTGGTCCAAAACGCGAGCCCCACCTTGGTCGGCAACTATTCCTACTCCAACCAGAACGTCGGTCTGCGCGTCCAAGGCGCGTCGCCGACCTGGGCCGGCGGCTCCCTGGGACGCGACCCGGCGCTGGCCTTGGCTCCGAACGTCGGCGCCGACCTGGGGTTCGCGACCCCCACGGTCGAGCGGGTCACGGTGCGGGACGCGTGGCTCGGCTCCGTGGACACGTCCAACCTCCAAACCGAGGGGGACGCCGTCGCCGTCTTCTCCCTCGACCACGCCACGGGCACGGTGCAGGTCTGGGGAGACTACGCGCTCGAGGCCAGCACGCTGACGCTCGACTACGCCCAGCGCGTCTGGTCGGCGACCGCGACGACGCCGGTGCTCATCCGGGGGACGGGGCACACGGTGAAGGTCAACGCGCTCAGCGACTCAAACGCCGTCAGCCAGCTCATCACCTTCGAGCGCCGCGCCGGCCAGTGGCACGTGGACGGCTCCGTCACCGGCGCGGACCTCGTCGCGCCGTTTTCCGGCAGCCAGAGCGGTCTGGGCATCCCGACGACGCTGTCGCAGGTGACGGTGGACTTCACCGAAGGCGGGGCGACCGCGGCCGGAGACCGCGTGGCCTTCGTGCTGGTGGGCGCCTCCGCGGACGCGAACATCCAGAAGAAGCTCCTGTTCAACAGCGGGAACTCCGCGCTCAACTCCGGCCGGTCCCGTCTGCGCGTGGCCCAGGACGGCGGGCTCGTGCTGCGCGGCGCGCCGGGTTTCCCCACGCTCGTCGACCGGTTGAGCGGGGCCGCCACGTACTACACCCTCGTCGCCTCGGGCGCATTCTCCGCCGAATACTCCTCCATCACGAACATGGACGGCGACGGGCTCCAGCTCGCCCTGCAGGCCCCCGAGGGCGACGTCTTCCTCGCGACGACCACCTTCGACTCGATGGGCGTCGGAACCGCCACCGGCGCCTACATCACGCTGAGCGGCTTCGAGCTGAGCGCGAAGGCGACCTTCTACGGCCTCACCTTCGGGACCTCCCGCAGCACGGCGCCGTTGGCCGCCGCCTACAACATCCGCGGCACTGGAGCCGGGCCGTTCCCGACCTGGACGCTGCGCCGCTGGACCGGGGGGTTGGGCGGCGAGGACCGCGACGGCGAGCCGTTCGGGAACTCCTTCCAATGGAGCCCTTTCCAGCCCGGCTCGGCCGTCTCCACCTTCACGGCCATCACGACCCACAGCATCACGTCGCAATGGACGCCGGGGAGCAACGACGACGACGTCTTCTACGAGGTGCAGGCGAACACCTACCCGTTCGCCAACGAGGGCTTTAAGGCGACTTTCACCTACTCGGGCTACACCGCCCCGGTGGACGGCCTGGCGGCGAACACCAGCTACTACCTGCGTGTCTTCGGCGTGGTCAACGCCGGGCCGGGGCCTTTCGACTATTCGTTCTCGCCCGAGCTCAACTTCCCCGCCACCGCGACGCTGGCGGTGACCCCGTCCACCCGGGCGCCGGTCTTCCTCACCGTGACCTCCACAGACGCGGCGCTGGGCTGGGACGCCCTGGCGCTGGCCCCGCTGTCGGCCTCGGCGTCGGGCTACATCCTCGAGGCCTCCACCACGAACTTCGACGGGACGGGCGTCGTCCACACGACGGCCACGCCCAACGTCCTCTTGAGCACGCTGACGGTGGGGCGGCCGACGGACCTCCTCGAGCGGAACACCACGTTCTACTTCCGCGTCGGGAGCTTGAACCCCTTCGGCCAGCCCAACTACATCGCGCTGGGCTCCACCGCGACCTTGGCGAACACGGTGGCGGCGGGCTTCGACGGCGTCTTCGTGACCTCGGTGGCGGCGTCCTGGCCGCCGATGCCGGTCTCTCCTCCGGCGCTGCAGGACACCTCCGGCGAAGGGTACACCTTCGAGGCTTCCTCAACCGATTTCGGGGCGCTGGCGCCCGGCGGGGTCATCTACTCGAGCGTGACGGCGGCGGCGGCGGTCGGGAAGCTGGCCATCACGGGCCTCACGCCGTACGTGACGTATTACTTCCGCGTGGGGACCTTGAACTGGGCGGGGGCGGCGAACTATGTGGTGCTGGGGGCGGCGGTTCCGACGACGCTGAAGATTGTGACCCTAGCCGGAACGGGAAGTTGGTCGCAGAGTGCGCCGTGGGGGGACTACGACGGCGACGGCGACCTCGATGCCCTGGTCACGAACCATGTGGGCGAGGACGAATTCATATTGCGGAACGACGGGGGCGGGACACTGACGAAGGTCCCCCTGCCGGGAACGGGCGGCAGTTCGATCGGGGGTGCGTGGGCAGACTACGACAACGACGGCGACCTCGACGCGCTCGTAGCCGACATCGCCGGCGATGAATACCTGCTTCGCAACGATGGCGGGGGGGCGCTGGCCAAGGTCGCTCTGGCGGGCACGGGAGGGGCCTCATATGGGGTCGCGTGGGGGGACTATGACAACGACGGCGATTTCGACGCCATCGTGGCCAACGAAGGCGTTGAGGATGAATACCTGCTCCGCAACGACGGCGGTGGGACGCTGACCAAGGTGCCTCTGACGGGCACGGGGGGGAATTCGGTGGGAGCCGCCTGGGGGGACTACGACAACGATGGCGACTTAGATGCCATCGTTGTCAACCAAGGCGGAGAAGACGACTACCTGTTGCGTAACGACGGCGGGGGGACGCTGACGAAGGTGGTCCTGACGGGCACGGGCGGAATTGCAAGCGGAGTGGCATGGGGGGATTATGACAACGACGGTGATCTCGACGCGATTGTGGCCAACCAAACCTCGGAGGACGAATTCCTGTTGCGCAACGACGGGGGAGGGACGCTGACGAAGGTGGTTCTGACTGGAACAGGAGGAACCTCGGCTGGCGTGGCCTGGGGGGACTACGACAATGACGGCGATCTGGATGCCATCGTTTCGAACTCGGGAGTCGGGGATGAAATCCTATTACGCAATGACAATGGGGGGACCCTGACGAAGGTGAATCTTGCAGGCACGGGCGGCGACTCTCGGGGAGTCTCATGGGGAGACTATGACGGGGATGGCGACCTTGACGCTCTTGTGGCGAATCACAACGCGCAAAACGAAGTTCTAATGCGGAACGACAGCGTGTCCGGGAACGTGCCACCCAGTGCCCCTTCCTCTGGCTTCAACGCCTCGTTCACCGAGTACGCTCCGTTTTCCAGTTCCGGAGTATTGACCGCATTCTGGGCGGCAGGCTCGGATGTGG
>SCTT01000364.1 GCA_004322435.1 bacterium | reverse complement strand
CGGGTCGCGAGGCCCGGGTTCTCGTCGGTGTTCACCTTCCCGACGGTCACTCGCCCGGAAAACTCTCCGGCCAGCTCCTCGACCAGCGGAGAGAGCGCTCGGCAGGGGCCGCACCAGGGGGCCCAAAGGTCGATCAGCGCCGCCCGCCCCTGTCTGAGGACGACCTCGTCGAACGAGTCTTCGGTCAAAGTCTCCGCAGGCATGTTCCCTCCGACCTCACTTGTCAACGGCCAAGAGCGTGTCATCGTCGCGCAGGACATAGAGCGTCCAGCAAGCCGCCAGCATCGGCCAGGCGGCAAAGAACAGAAGGTTTCCCCCCTCAAACGGGTTCAGGTACTGACGGTACGAAGACAGGGTCGAGACGCCGTGGAGCAAAGTGACGAGCCCGTACGACCATCTCTTGCCGATGCCCAGCGCGAAGACGACCAGGAGCGTCGCTTCGGCGGCCGCGACCGAGAGCATGAGCCCCCGGCCGACTCCGGGAAGGAAGTAGAACGCCCCGAAGACCTTCGCCGCATGGTCCGGCCTGACGAATTTGTCCACGGTCCACGCCGCCATCACGAGGAACACGCTGGCGCGCAGGAAGAGCAGGGCCGAGGGGAGCCGGGCGCGGGAGTCAGTCATACTTGAATCCCTGGCGCTCCGCCTCGCCCGCGTCGGCCACGCCGAGCCCGAGGACCAAGCGGTTGACGAAGTTGAAATAGCCGGTGATCTGGGCGGCGTCGAGAGCCTCGGCGTCGTTTAAGCCGGCGGCCCGCAGGGCGTCCACGTCGGCGTGGGTCGACTCCGAGGGCCGACGGGTGAGCTTATCGGCATAGCGGCAAAGCGCGGCCTCGCGGCCGCCGAGGGCGTCCCAAGCGCCGCTTTGGATGGCGGAGACCACCGCCTCGTCCTTGACGAAGCGCCGAAAGGCGTCCGTATGGTGGGCGACGCAGTAGGCGCAGCCGTTGGCGCGCGACACGGCGACGGCGATGGCCTCGCGCTCCCGGCGGGAGAGCGGCGAGCGGCCGAACATGAGGGTCATGTAGAGGGCCATGTGCGCCGTCAGGCTCTCTGGATGAAGGCTGTGAATCTTATGCACCGCCGCCAGCTTCCCGCGCTTCCCCACAGTCTGCTCGTAGACTTCTTTGAGCGGCCCCTCCGCCGCTTCCGGCTCCACGACTCGAATCCATGCCATCGCGCCTCCTAGGCGGGTCCCAGCTCCCCGCCCACGCAATTTGAGCACCGGCCTTCGACCGGCGCGCACGTCGGACACCACAGCATGCCGCACTTGCGGCAGCGGCGCCATGATTTCGTGGGTCCTTGCGAGACCGCGTTGCAGGCGCGGCATTCCAGCGCGTTCCCTTCCATAGGTCCCTCCCCGCTGCCAGATGAGTCCACCGGGCGCTTGAACCATTACAGACCCGCCTGGCCGGAGGCGCCGAGAGCGTCGGCCAGACGCATCGCCGCCGCCTTGACCGCGTCGTTGTCGCTTGCCGCCGCGTGGTGGGCGGCCTGTGCCGCCCCCAGGGGACGGCGGCGAGCGAGAGCCTTGAGGGCGGTCGTCTGCACCCACCAATGCCGGTCCCGCGCCGCGGCCAAGATGCCTTTATCGGCCCGCGGGTCTTCCAGGAGCTCGAGCGCCTCGACGGCCGCGACGCGGACCTCCCAGCGCGGATCTCCCAGAGCCCGGGTCAGGGGCCACAGCGCTTTGACCGAGCGGCGCGCTCCCAGGAGGCCGGCCGCGCGCCGGCGGGCGTCGTCGTCGGCGCCGCCCAGAGCCTCGATGAGCCGAGTCTCGTCCCAGGTCGATTCCGGGCGCGAGGGGGCGCAGCCTCCGCCCGCGAGGCCGAGAACCAACACCGCCCCCAAGAGCGGCCGATTCGCCGCCGCGCTGACGGTCGACACAACAAATGGAATCACGTAGTTGAAGGCGCCTCGAAGCAGCAGCTCGGCCGTCCACCCTTCCGCCCTGATTCGGCCGGATAGATTGACCGCGACGAGGACGCTCCCGATGCCCGCCGCTATGGCCGCGTTCCGAAATAGGACGCGGGGGCTCAAAGCATACGCCACAGCTTCTCGCATCAGGCCCCCGCCTCGGAGAGGGCCGCCAGCGAAGTATTGTAGGCCTGGTCGATCAGCTCTTCCGACCTGCTGAAATCGAGCAGACTCGGCGAAGAGAGCAGGCAGGAGTCGACGACGACCAGCTTCGTCTTCTCCCAGCACGCGTTCAGGTCCCGATCGAGGCCTTGCTTGATGGCGATGTGGAACGACCGGTTATGAACCTCCAAGAGCCCCTTTGCGGGCTGGGCCAGGTCCGCGTCGCAGTCGCACCGGAAGCAGAAGACCCGCCTGGCGCCGCGCGCGACGGCGGCGGCTAGGGGGGAGTTATCGGTCACCCCCCCATCGACGCACTGTTCTCCGTCCACCCAGACAGGAGGGAAATACAAAGGCAGGGCCGTGCTGGCCATGAGAGCGGTGACCAAATCCCCCCGGCCTTCCAGATAGAGCGGCCCGCCTCGCTGGAGCGCCGTCGTGACGACGGTGAGTGGCCGCGGCAGCGCCTCGAATGTCTTAAATGGGAGGGAATCAGCTAGAAAGCGTCGCAGCCCCTCGGTGCGAAGGAGGGAGTCCGCACTCCTAGGGGAGTGCAGCAGATCCCAATTGAAACGGAAGGGCCGGGTCTTCGCAAATTCACTCCACAGTCGACGAAGCCATGCCGGTGACATGCCTGAGGCGATGAAGGCTCCGTTGATGGCACCCACCGACGTCCCCACAATGAAGTCGACCTTGATCCCGAGTTCAAGCAACGCGCGGTAGAACCCGGCCTCCGCCGCCCCCCGACTCCCCCCTCCACTCAGGACCAAAGCAGTCTTCCCGTGCTCCATATCGCCAAATGAGTCCCTTAAGCGCCAACGTCGTTACATGGCGATTCAAGGCGGGGTGGCGTCTTCCCCTTCGCG
Source organism: bacterium (assembly GCA_004322435.1). Lineage (GTDB taxonomy): Bacteria > Elusimicrobiota > Elusimicrobia > UBA1565 > UBA1565 > SCTT01. Next base: position 523 of record SCTT01000364.1, on the reverse strand, counting down.
CCATACTCTCTCCCGGACTGGGACCCCACGTTGTTCCAGATTGAGCATTCGGCAGCAGGGCTTCATCGGGCGGCCGGAGTCGCAGGGGGAGGGGGGCGGAGGATGGCGCCATCCGCAACGCAGGGATGGGGCCTTCACGGCCTCTCCCGCGCTCAAGAAAATCAGATTGCCCCGAGAGGGAATCGAACCCACATCTGCGCCTTAGGAGAGCGCAGCTTTATCCATTAAGCTATCGGGGCAACAGGCTGATTTTATGAAATCCAGCCAAGGCCGCGCAGGAAATCCGTCCCCGGGGAGTCAGTGCAGGGCCCGGTGGATGAGCGCCGCGCTGGCGGCAAAGAGGAGCAGTTCCCCACCCAGCCCGGCTAAGGAAAGGACACGCCCGGGCCGCAGACGGAACACGGTCCGGGCCACCCAAATAGTCGCGTCGTAGAAGGTGTCGTTGAGCGTCACCAGGGCGTAGAGCGGGAGCATCAGCGCGATTAAATAGAGGTGCGCCAACCCGAAGGATATCAGGGTGAAG
>SCTT01000363.1 GCA_004322435.1 bacterium | reverse complement strand
TTGCCGGCATAGACGGGGAAGCGCGCGGTGAGCTTGCGCACGCCGGCCTTGACGGTCTTCAAGGCGGCCGGGTCGGCGCGGCGCAGCAGGGCGTCGTCGATGAGCTCGGCGACCTCGTCCATCTCGCGCTCGCCCATGCCGCGCGTCGTCAGCGCGGGGGTCCCGATGCGCACGCCGGAGCAGACCGTCGGCTTCTCGGGGTCGTAGGGGATGGCGTTCTTGTTGACGGTGATGCCCGCCTCATCCAGCGCCTTCTCGGCGTCGCGGCCGGTGACATTCTTGGGGCGCAGGTCCACCGAGAAGAGGTGGCAGTCGGTGCCGCCGGCGACGATGCGGTAGCCGCGGTCCTGCAGGGCACCAGCGAGGCGCCGGGCGTTGGCGAGCACGCGGCCCTGGTAGACCTTGAACTCGGGCTTCAAGGCCTCGCCGAAGCAGACGGCCTTGGCGGCCACCACGTGCATCAGCGGGCCGCCTTGGGTGCCGGGGAACACGATCGAGTCGAGCGCCTTCTGGTGGATCCCCTTCGAGAGGATCATGCCGCCGCGGGGTCCGCGCAGGGTCTTATGGGTGGTCGTCGTGGTGAAGTCGGCCAGAGCGACGGGGGAGGGATAGACGCCGGCGGCGATGAGGCCCGCGTAGTGCGCGACGTCGGCGGCGAAGTACGCCTGGACCGAGTCGGCCATCTTCTTGAAGCGCGCCCAGTCGATGACGCGCGAGTAGTTGGAGGCGCCGATGAAGAGCATCCGCGGGCGGTGCTCGGCGACGAGCTTCTCGGCCTCGTCGTAGTCGATGGTCTCGGTGTCGCGGGTGACGTTGACCGGCACGATCTTGAAGTACTTGCCGGAGAAGTTCTTCGGGTGGCCGTGCGAGAGGTGGCCGCCGTGGGCGAGGTTCAGGCCCATCACGGTGTCGCCGGGCTCGAGCACCGACAGATACATCGCGATGTTGGCCTGGGTGCCGGAGTGCGGCTGGACGTTGGCGTGCTCGGCGCCGAAGAGCTGCTTGGCGCGCTCGATGGCCAGCGCCTCCACGACGTCCACGTGCTCGCAGCCGCCGTAGTAGCGCTTGCCGGGGTAGCCTTCGGCGTACTTGTTCGTGAGGCACGAGCCCTGCGCCTCGAGGACGGCCTCGGAGACGTAGTTCTCGGAGGCGATGAGCTCGAGGTTCTCGGATTGGCGCTTGCCTTCCGCGGTCATCGCTGCGTAGAGCTCGGGGTCTTGGGTGCGGATGTGGTCAAGGGGCATGGTTCCTCAGGTAGGCGTCAAGGCCCGACGCGAGCTCGTCGCGGCAGCGGCGGTACACCTCGTCGGGCTGTCCGATGGGGTCGGCCACGTCGGCCTCCCCGCGCCCGGCGAGCTCGCTGAAAAGCTTGGTCTTGGAGGTGAACTCGGGATATTCCTCGAGCAGCGCGTCGCGGTGGCCCGCCGTCATCGGGGCCACCACGTCGGCCCAGGCCAGCAGTTCGCGGCTCACGAGCTGGGGCACATGGCCGTCGGCGTTCGTCCCCCGGTCGGCCAGGGCGCGCTTGACCCCGCCGGGGACCGGGAAGTAGCGCTCGGCGGCCATGCCGGCGGAGCGCGCCTCCCAGCCTTTCAAGCCCTTGTCGGCGGCGAGCTTCAAGAGCAGGCGCTCGGCCATCAGGCTGCGGCAGGTGTTCCCGGTGCAGACGAAGAGGATTTTCATCGAACCGCGACCGCCGCCTCCAGTGCGGCGCGCGTCAGCGCGCCCTCGCGCAGGACCACCGGCTCCGGCCCCGTCGCGTCCACCACGGAGGACTCCGTCCCTCCGGCCCTGCCTCCGTCCACGACCCACGCCGCCGTTTCCGTGAACGGCGCGCCCGCGGCGCCCGCGTCGGCCGCCGCCGGCTCGCCGGCGCGGTTCGCGCTCGTCGAGGCCCACGGGGCCCCGGACGCCGCGATCAAGGCCCGAAGCGCCGCGTGGTCCGGCACGCGCAGGGCCACGGTGTCCGCCCCCGGGCTCAGCAGGCGCCGGCCTTCGGCGCTGGGCCTCAAGACCAAGGTCAGCGCCCCGGGCCAGAACCGGCGGGCCAGGGCTTCGGCCGCGGGGCCGAAGTCCGCCCACCGTCGGGCGGAGTCGAGCGACTCTACCAAAACCGGCAGGGGCTTTCGAGGGTCGCGGCCCTTGGCCGCGTAGACCTTCTCGAAGGTCCCCAGGGCCAGCGCCGAGGTGCCCACGCCGTAGACGGTGTCGGTGGGGAATACCACCAGCTCCCCGGCCGCGGCGGCGGCGGCCACCGCGGCCGCGTCGGCGGGGGACAGGGCGCCGTCCGGACCGACCACGGCCCGGCGGCTCACGGCGCGGCCTCCGGCCGCGGGCTCGGGTGGAAGCAGGCCACGAACTCGCCCAGGATCTCGGGCTTGGCGGCCAAGGCGGCGCGGACCTCGGCCGCGGTGCCGGTGAGCCACTCCTCGTGGAGCTTGGTCAGCTCGCGGCACAGGGCGGCCTGGGCCGTCGGCCCCAAGGCGGCCTCGGCGTCGCCCAGGAGGTCCAGGATGCGATAGGGGGACTCGTAGACGATGAGCGTTTTTTCGAGCGTCGCGGCCTCGGCGAGGATCTTCCGGCGCTTGCCCTCGCCTCGGGGCAGAAACCCCAGGAACACGAAGGAGTCGCAGGGAAGCCCCGAGGCGGCCGCGGCGGCGGCGGCGGCGCAGGGGCCGGGCACCGAGACGACCGGGACCCGGGCCGCGCGGGCGGCCTGCACGGCCTTGAGGCCGGGGTCGCTCAGCACGGGCGTCCCGGCGTCCGAGACCAGCGCGATGTCCTCGCCGCGCACCAGGCGGTCGACGAGCTTCTCGACGGCGCGCGCGTCGTGGTCCTCGTAGCGCACCAAAGGCGTCGAGAGCCCCAGGTGGGACATGAGGCCGCGGGTGCGGCGGGTGTCCTCGCAGTAGACGGCCTTCGCCTCGCCCAGGATGCGGCGGGCGCGGGCCGAGAGGTCCTCGAGGTTGCCGAGGGGGGTGGCGACCAGGTACAGGCTCACGGCTGGGGGACTTTCGCTTCGGCCTTGAGGAAGGCCTCGACGACCTTGGGGTCGAACTGGGCGCCGGCGCCCTTCTGGAGCTCGGCGGTGGCGGCCTCGCGGGTCAGGGCCTTGCGGTAGGGGCGGTCCGAGAGCATCGCCTCCCAGGCGTTGACGGCGGCGACGATGCGGGAGCCCAGCGGGATCTCCTCGCCGCGCAGGCCCTCCGGGTAGCCCTTGCCGTTGAACCACTCCTGGTGGTAGAGGACCATCTTGGCCACGGGGCCGAGGAACTTGACCCGCGCGAGGATGCGGTGGCCGATGGTGGTGTGCTTCTTGACCTGCTCGAACTCCTCGGGGGTGAGCTTGCCGGGCTTCGACAGGATGGCCTGGTCGATGCCCATCTTGCCGACGCCGTGGAGCATCATCGCGTACTCGACGTAGCGCACCATCTGGTCGGGCAGGCCCAGCTCGCGGGCGGCGCCGGCGGCCAAGGCACGCGCGTGCTCCGACTTGTCGGCCTTGTAGAGGTCCTTCGCGTCGATGGCCCGGGCCAGCATCTGGACCATCTCGAGGAAGAAGACCTGCAGGTCGTCGTAGAGGCGCTGGTTGTGGAGCACGAGCGCCGCCTCGCCGGCCAGGAGCGTCAGAAAGCGCATCTGCGACTCGTCGGGCGCGCGGCCGCCGGCGGTGTCGTGGACGTTGAGGACCCCGACGGCCTTGGTCCCGAGCATCATCGGCACGGCCAGCACCGGCTCGGTGCCATCCCAGCCGCCCTCCTTGTCGACGTAGCGCGGGTCGGCGCCCGGGTGGGGGACGTAGAGGGGCTTGCCCTCGGCGAACGCGCGGCCGGCGACGCCCTCGCCGGGCTTGAGCGAGAGCTTGGGGGCCCCCTGGTGGGCGTCCGAGCGAGCGGCGACCACGCACAGGAGGTCGGTCTCCGCGTCGTGGAGCATCACGGTGCCGCGGGTGGAGCCCACGAGGCGGCAGGCCTCGCCGAGAGCCAAGGCGGCCAGCTCCTGGTGAGAGACCGTGCCGGCGCGGGAGGCGCCGTAGTCATGGAGGGTGACGAGCATGGTCAGGAGCTCGTCTAAGCG
>SCTT01000039.1 GCA_004322435.1 bacterium | reverse complement strand
CTCGACGGGAAGCTGGCCGGCCTCAAGATGCCCGTGGCCGTGCTCTGGGGGACCTCGGACCGCGTCATCCCTCCCGCCCAGGCCGAGGCGTTCCGCGGCGAGCTGCCCGCGGCCTCCGTCGCGTTCATCCCCGAGTGCGGCCACCTGCCGCAGCTGGAGTGCCCCGCTCCCGTGCGCTCCGCCATTTTCGGGCGTTGACCAAAGGTCCTACTTTGTTACACTCCCGCCGTAGGCTGGCTCGCGGAGGTGGTCCATGGGCGTCCTTGCAGTCGCGCTGCTCGGGTCGTTGACGGTCGCCGCTCACGCCGCGCCGGGCGCGGAAACGCTCCGGGCGGGCGCCGCCGGACGCTTCGACGCGGCCGCGGCCAAATCCCTCCCCACGCCGGCCCTCGAAGGAGAAGGCCCGCTCTCCTGCTACAAGGCCGCGCGCGGCCTGACCGAGTTTCCCCCGCTCTTGTGCGCCGGAGCCTCGGACGCCGCCCCCGCCGAGTGCTTTCGCGCCGCCAAGCCCAAGACCGGCTACCCCGCCTTGCTCTGCTCCGGCGCCAAGTCCGAGGCGCCGGCCGCGTGTTTCTCGGCCGCCGAGAAGCTGACGCGCTTCCCCGCTCTGCTTTGCTCGGGCGCCTCGTCGGACGCCCCGCTCTCCTGCTTTAAGGCCGCCGAGAAGGTCACCGGCTACCCGGCGCTCCTCTGCTCCGGCGCCGCCTCGGACGCGCCCGTCTCCTGCTTTAAGGCCGCCGAGAAGACGACGCGCTACCCGGCCCTGCTGTGCGCGGGCGCGGCGTCGGACGCCCCGGTCTCCTGCTTCAACGCCGCCAAGGGGCTCACCGACTTCCCGGCCCTGCTGTGCGCGGGCGCCGTCTCGAACGCGCCGGTGGACTGCTTCAAGGCCGCCTTGGCCGCGAAGGTCGACTACCCGGCGCTCTTGTGCTCGGGCGCGACGGACAGCACCCCGGTCTCCTGCTACGCCGCCGTGGCGGGCGCCACGGGGAACCCGTCTCTTTTGTGCTCCCACAACGGCGGGCTCAAGGCCATCACCCAGGAGAACATCCACTCGTCGTGGAACCTGCCCTATCCCTTCCCCTACCCGAACCGGTATCCGTTCCGGTTCCCGTTCCCGGACCCCAACCGGGACCCGTCGCAGGACCAGAACCCGCCCCGCAATCCTTAGAGCGGCTGGGCTTCGGAGACGAGCAGGACGGGGATCCCGTCCTTGACGAGGTAGCGCTTCTTGCAGGCTAGGCAGTCGAGCGCCTCGGGGCCGGAGGCCCGGTAGGCGAGGGGCTTCTTGCAGACCGGGCAGGCCAACAGCGACAAGAGCGTCGCGTCGAGCGGGCTCACGACACCTGCAGCCCCGACGCCCGGAACGTCGGCGCCGACAGCGACCCGTAGCTGACCAGGTCGTCGGCCACGCAGTCGACGGCGCCGAAGAGCGCCATCACGTTCGTCGAGAGCATCGCGCCCTTGATGCCGTGCGTGACCTCGCCGCGGCGCACCGCGACGCCGGAGACGCCGACGGAAAGCTCCCCCGACACCGGGTCGGCCGTGTGCATGCCCATGATCTCGAAGACCAAGATCCCGTCCTTCGTACCCTTGATGAGGTCGACGCGGGAGGTCTTCCCCGGAGAGAGCATCAGGTTCGTCGGCGAGGGCCCCGGCAGGCCGCGGTAGCCGCCGCGCGAGGCCGAGGCGTTCGAGGAGACCTTCTCGCGCGCCGCGGTGTAGGCGTCGTAATAGAACCCGCGGAGGATGCCCCGCTCCACCATGACCTTCCGCCGCGTCGGCAAGCCTTCGTCGTCGAACAGGGCCGAGCCCAGGCCGCCCGGACGGTGCGGGTCGTCGACGAGGGTCACCGCCGCCGAGGCCACCCGCTTGCCGATGCGGCCTTTGAAGAGGGAACGCCCGCGCTGCACCGCCTCGGCCGACATGGGCCCGGCCAGGAGGTCCAGCACGTCGCCGGCCACCCAGGGGTCGAAGAGGACGTCGCGGGCCTTGCCGGGGAGCTTCTTGGCGCCGAGGAGCGCGGCCGCGCGGAACCCGGCGTCGCCGGCGGCGGCGTCCCAGTCGAGGTCGGCGGCGCGGCGCGCGGCCCGCGAGCCCGAGCCCACCTGCACCTCGGCCCCGGAAGAGGCCGCCATCGAGAACCCCACGCCGGCGGAGGAGCCGCGCTCGTAGGCGGAGACGCCCGCGGTGGAGACGACGGCGACCTCGCTGAAGGACTCGGAGTAGCCGGCGTGCAGGACGCTCTTGACCCCCTTGTGGGCGCGGCGCGCGGCCGCCGCGGCCGCGTCGAGCCGCGGCGCGAGGTCTTCGAGCGGACTTGCGAACGCGTCGGGGTCCTCCAAGGTCTCGGCGAGCCCCGCGGGGGCGCGGACGGCCGCGCCGGCGGGCAGCACGCGGGCGGGGTCGGAGGGCATCAGCGGGAGCTGGGCCTTGGCCCGCCGGGCCAGGTCGCGGGCGGTCTCCGGCGTCAAACCTCCTCCACAGACGAAGGCCATGCGCCCGCCGTCGGCGAGGCGCAGGCCCAGCCCTTCCTCGCCCGACTCCAAGGCCTGCTCGGGGCGGCCCTCCTTGCGCTCGAGCGCGCGCTCGCGGCCGCGCGCGGCGTAGACTTCGACCGCGAGGCCGGGGGCCTCGCGGCGAGCGGCCTCGAGGGCCGCCTCCGCCATCGCGAGGAGGTCGGGGGCGCTCACGAGCCGCCGTAGAGCGCGCTATAGCCGAGATACAAGAACAGGAGCGACAGCAGGAGGAAGAACACCCCCCACTTGCGCCGCTCGAGGGCCAGGTAGGCGTCGTTGAAGAGCGTCTCGCGCAGGAAGGCGTTCATCCGCTCGATGAGGTCGGGCCGGTAGAGGTAGCCCAGGCCGAGCACGAAGAAGAGGACGCCGACGAGGACCTTGAACCAGGGGGTCACGCGTCGGCCGCCGCCGCGGCGTTGTACTCGTTCATAGCCGCCTCGACGCCCTTCTTCGCGCAGGCCTCGGCCGCCAGGGCCGCCCGCTCGACCATCTTCTCGACGGGCTCCGCCTCGGAGGCCGCGAAGCGCGAGAGCACGAAGGCGGCGGCGTCCATGTTGCCCGGCTTAGGGCCGACGCCCAGGCGCAGGCGCGGGACGTCCGTGGAGCCCAGGTGGGTGAGCACCGACTCGAGCCCGCGCTGGCCCCCCGAGGAGCCTTTGAGGCGGATGCGCAGGCGCCCGAGCGGAAGGTCGATGTCGTCGGAGACGACGAGGACGTCGGCCGGGGGGATCTTGAAATAGCGGGCCAAGGCCGCGGCCATCCGGCCCGACTCGTTCATGTAGGTGTGGGGCTTGGCGAGCCAGACGTCCCGGCCGCCCAAGGCGGCCTTGGCCGCCAACCCCTCGCCCACCGGCGCGGCCTCCCAGCGGCCGCCGGCTCCCTGCAGGAGCCGGTCGGCCGTCCGGAAGCCCACGTTGTGGCGCGTCCCCGCGTAGCGGTCCCCCGGGTTTCCCAGCCCGACGATGAGGGAGACCGCCACGCGCGGGGGTTACTTTCCTTCCTTCTTCGCGCCTTCCTTGGCCGCAGGGGCGGCCTTCTTGTCGCCCGCGGCGGGGGCGGCGCCGGCCTTCTTGTCGGCGGGCACCACGTTCCCCTCTTCGTCCTTCTTGCCCTTCGCGGCGATGACCTCGGGCTCCGCCCCTTCGACGGGCGCGCCTTCGACCGGCGCGGCGACGGCTTCCACCTCGACCTTGACGATGACGACGTGGACGACGACCTGGTCGGCCTTCGTGAGCAGCTCGACGCCCTCGGGGAGCTTCAAGTCCCGCACGTGGAGCGCGTCGTTGACCTGCATCGCGGACACGTCGAAGTCGATGGCCTTCGGGATCGCGGTCGGCAGACACCGGATCTCGATCTGGCGCAGCACGTGCTCGAGCAGGCCGCCGCCGAGCTTCACGCCGGGGGCCTCGCCCACCGCATGCAGCGGGACCTGGACGACGATCTTCTCCTTCAGGTCGATGCGCTTGAAGTCGGCGTGGACGGGCTGGCCGTTCACGACGTCGCGCTGGAGCTCCTTCAAGATGACGGTGTCCGTCCCCTTGGCGAGCTTTAAGTGGATAATGGCGTTGGCGCCGGCCTTCTTCAGGGCCTCCATCAGCTCCTTGGCGCCGACGGCGACGCTGACGGGCTTGTCCTTGCCGCCGTAGACGACGGCCGGGATCTTCTTGGCCCGGCGCAGCTCGCTGAGCTGGTGCTTGGTGTTCTTATCGCCGCGCGCCTCGGCGGAAACGCTGATCTCTTGCATAGGTCTCTCCTTATCGTTAGACGAAAAGCTCGCTGATGGACTCGCCGCGGTGGTTGCGGCGGATGGCCTCGCCCAGAAGGGGCGCGATCGACAGCACCTTGACCTTCCCGTGGGGGCCGCCCGGCAGGGGGATGGAGTCCGTGAGGATCAGCTCCTCGAGGGCGGACTGCTCGACGAGCTCGAGGGCGCTGCCCGAGAGGACGCCGTGCACGCAGGCGGCCAGCACCCGCGTCGCGCCCATCTCCTTGATGCGGTTGGCGACCTTGGTCAGCGTGCCGCCGGTGTCCACCATGTCGTCGAGGATGACCGCGGCCTTGCCCTTGACGTCCCCGATGACGTTGTAGATGTTCGCCTCGTTGGGGCGCGGGCGGCGCTTGTCGACGATGGCGAGGCCCGCGCCCAGGCGCTTGGCGAAGGCGCGCGCGCGCTCGACGCCGCCGACATCGGGCGAGACGGCCACGACGTCGGTGAGCTGCTTGGCGCGCAGGTGCTCGAGGAACACCGGCATCGCGAAGATGTGGTCGAGCGGGATGTCGAAGAAGCCCTGGATCTGTCCGGCGTGGAGGTCCACGGTGATCACGCGGTCCGCGCCGGCCTCGGTGATGAGGTTCGCGACCAGGCGCGCGGTGATCGGGACGCGCGGGGCGGACTTGCGGTCCGCGCGGGCGTAGCCGAAGTAAGGCATGACCGCGGTGATGCGCCCCGCCGACGCGCGCCGCAGCGCGTCGATCATGATCAAGAGCTCCATCAGGTTCTCGTTGGTGGGGCGGCAGGTGGGCTGGATGACGTAGCAGTCCTTGCCGCGCACGTTCTCCTTGACGGCCACGTTGATCTCGCCGTCGGCGAAGCGCCCGACCTCGCTGCCGCTCAAGGCGGTGCCCAGGTACGCGGCGACCTTCTCGGCGATGGGGCGGTTCGCGTTGCCGGTGAACAGGCGCAGCGACGCGTCGACGGGGCGGACGACGGCCGGGGCCGGGGCGGCGAGCGCGGCCTTCGCCGGCTGGGTCTTCGCGGCGGACGTGCGCCGGGCAGGGGCTGGGGCCATGGTCTTCATTTCCTCACCTTGTTGACCTGTCTCTCGCGCGCGAAGGCCATCATCCCGTCGGGGACGTCCTCCGTGATGGTGGAGCCGGCCGCCACGAGGGCGCCGCGGCCCACCCGCACCGGCGCGACGAGGTTGACGTTCGAGCCGATGAACGCCTTCGCGCCGATGACCGTCTTGTGCTTGTCCTTGCCGTCGTAGTTGCAGGTGATGCTGCCCGCGCCCACGTTGACGTCCTCGGCGATGTCCGCGTCGCCGATGTAGGAGAGGTGCGGGACCTTCGAGCCGTAGCCCATCCGGGAAGCCTTGATCTCGACGAAGTTGCCGATGCGCGCGCGCGGGCCGGCGACGGTGCCGGGGCGCAGGTGCGCGAACGGCCCGACGTTCGTCTTCTCGAGCAGGCGCGTGTCCTTGACGTACGAGCAGATCACCTCGCACTCGTTGCCGATGACGGAGTCCTGGATGCGCGTCCAGGGGCCGATGCGGCACTGGCGGCCGACCTTGGTCTTGCCGCGCAGGATGGTGCCGGGCAGGAGGACGGTGTCCTGGCCGACCTCGACGTCGGCGTCGGTGTAGGTCGTGTTGGGGTCGAGGATGGTGACGCCGGAGAGCATCAGGCGCTCGAGCATGCGGCGGTTGAGGATCCGCTCGGCGTTCGAGAGCTGGAGGCGGTTGTTGACGCCCTGGGCTTCCTCGCCGGTGGCGGTCATATACGCGGACACGCGCCCGCCCCCGGTCCGGATGTGCTCGAGGGCGTCCGTGAGGTAGAGCTCCTTCTTGGCGTTCTTCGGCGAGAGCTTCTTGACCGCGTCGACCAGCAGCCCCACCTCGAAGCAGTACGTGCCGGAGTTGACCTCGGTGATGGCCGCTTCCTTGGGGGTGGCGTCGAGCTCCTCGACGATGCGCACGACCTCGCCGAGCGGCGAGCGGACGATGCGGCCATAGCCGCGCGGGTCTCGCAGCCGGGCGGACAGCAGCGTCACCTGGCTCTTCTGGTCCTCGTGCTGCTTGAGCACGGCGTGCAAAGTGTCGAAGGTGAGGAGCGGCGTGTCGCCGGCCGTCACGAGGGCGGTCTTGAACTTCTTCAAGAACGGCATCGACTCGAGCACCGCCGCGCCGGAGCCGGTGAGGCTCTTCTGGTGGATGAACGTGACCGGCCGGTTGATGCCCCAGTCGGCGAGCGAGTCGGCGACGGCCTTGCGCACCGTGTCGGCCTCGTGGCCGACCACGACCCCGATGGCGGCGGGCTTGAGCGCCGCGGCCAGGCGCAGCGTGTAGTGGATCATCGGGCGCCCGCCGATGCGGTGCAGGACCTTGGGCAGGGCCGAGTGCATCCGGGTGCCTTGGCCGGCGGCGAGGATCAGGACGCCCAGGGGGCCTTTCTTATCGGTTTTCATGCTCTAGCTGGCTCCCGGGCATGGATTCGAACCATGAAACCCAGCTCCAAAGGCTGGTGTGTTACCGTTACACCACCCGGGAAGGAATCGGCGGCTCATGCCTCGTCCGGATGGCCCGTGCCGGGGGGCGTCCCCTTCTTGACTTCCTCGTGGTAGGCGGCGAGGATGCGGTCCTCGAGGGACTTGCGGAAATCCACGGTGATGGGGTGCGCGACGTCCTTGTAGGTCCCGTTCGGGAGCTTTCTGGACGGCATGCAGAGGATGAGGCCCTTGGCCCCTTCGATGATCTTCATGTTTCTGACGACGAAGCAGCCGTCGAACGTCACGGTCACGAACGCTTTGAGCTTGTCCTCGCTGCGCAAGTGGACCCGGATCTCGGTCATCTCCATCCGGCTCACCCCAAGCAGCAGGTCAAATACACCTTCCACGGATAGGCCGCCAGCTTCCGCGCCGCGGCCGCGGCCTCCTCACGGGAGGGCGCGAAGCCGAACACGGAGGCTCCGGAACCCGACATCAGCACGCCCCTCAGGCCCGCCCTGGCCAAAATGTCCTTCGCCTGGCGGACCTCGGGACGAACGCCGAGGACCGGGTCCTCGAGGCGGTTGAAGAGCAGGCCCTCCCACTCGGAGAGCGGCCGTCCGCCGACGAGCCGTTTCTCGAGTTTAGCAAGCTGGGCAAGACGGGTCAACACGTCGGCCTTGGGGGGCAAAACGAGGCGCTTGTAGGCCTCCGGGGTGGGGCAGTGCACCCCCGGCCAGGCTAGGACCATCCAAGGCAGGGCTTTGGGCACCTCGAGGACCTTGAGCTTGTCGCCGATGCCCCGCCCGTCGCAGAAGGCGTCGCGGCGCGTGAAGAACGGGACGTCCGCCCCGAGCGCGGGGGCGAGCTTGCGGACCCGGGCCATCGCCGAGCGGTCGAGCTCGAGGCGGTGCAGGCGCGCCAGGGCCACCAGCATCCCCCCCGCATCCGAGGACCCGCCCCCCAGGCCCGCCCCCATCGGGATGCGCTTGGTAAGCTTGATGCGGGCCCCGAAGCCCAGGCGGAACTCCTTGCGGAAGGCCTCGGCGGCGCGCAGCACGAGGTTGTCGGGCCCGGCGCTCAGGCCCTGGCCGGCCTCGTCGACGATCTCGAGCCGGAAGCCGGGCTCGTCGGTGCGCTCGACGTCCAGCACGTCGAAGAGGCCGACCTTCGCGAACAGCGTGGCCAGCGTGTGGTAGCCGTCGCGGCGCTTCCCCGTCACCTCGAGGAAGAGGTTGACCTTGGCCGGGCACTGCACCTGCACCGAGAGGGGCATGCTACTCGAAGCGGACTTCCGGGCGCGGGAAGCGGAACTCGAGGGTGAAGCCCCGGGTCTGGACCTTGAGGCTCGACGGGATGTAGCGCCCGCCGAGGGCCCGGGTGCCGCCCAGGACGAGCTCGAGGCCCGGCTCGGCGTTCTCTTTGAAGGACTCGACCAGGGTCCCGCCCTTGTCCAAGGCGAAGACGGCCGGGGCGGTCTCGATGCGCGCGCTGCGGCGCCACGAGCGGCGGAACGCGCCCGGGCGCGGGTCGAAGGCCGAGCCGTCGAGCCAGCGGCGCACGAGGCCCAGCGCCGCATAGACCGCGTCGCGCGCGGCCTCCGGCGGGACTCCCTCGAGGGAGAGCGGGTCCATCGTGAAGGACTCGTCGGCGCCGAGCTGGGCGCGGAAGAGCGGGACGAAGAGGGGCCCCAGGACGTCCAGGCCCAGCTCCTTGGGGGCCCGGTAGTGCAGGAAAGCGTTGAACTTGAACGGCCGCCCGGCGACGGAGCCCTCGACGGTGCAGGGGCCGCCGTAAGAGGCGAGCCGCCCGCGCAGCGTTTTCTGGAGCTCGAGCGTCCGCGCGCCCAGGTCCTCCGGGCTCCAGTCCTTCTCCAGGGCCGCGGCCTTCTTGGCGAGAGCCGCGCTCTCGGGCGCGGCGGCCTGGGCGCGCTTGACCGCCGTCCAGGCGGCCGGCAGGTCGCCGGAGGCCTCTAGCGCGTCGGCCAGGTGGCCCCAGACGGTCTCGTCGCCGGGGAGGGCGTCCGCGGCGCGCCGGAGCCAGACGCCCGCGCCGGCGACGTCGCCCTGCTTGAAGAGGACCCAGCCCAGGGAATCCATGTAGGCGCCGTTGTCGGGCTCGAGCTCCAGCGCCCGCTTGATGTAGCCCAGCGCCTCGACGGTCCGCGTCCCGCGCTCGACGAGCGTGTAGCCGAGGTAGTTGAGGGCCGCGGCGTCGTTCGGGTGCCCCTTAAGGAGCTCGAGGAACGCCGCCTCGGAGCCCTTCATGTCGCCCAGCTTCTCGCGCAGCGTCCCCAGCTGGAACAGGGCGTCGCGGTGGCCGGGCTTGAGCTTGAGGACCTTCTCCATCGTCGTCGCGGCGCGGGCGGTCTGCTTGAGGTCATCGAGCCCCAGGCCGAGGAAATAGAGGACCTCCTCGTTCTCGGGCCAGCGCTTCTGGGCGTCGTCTAAGACGTCGACGGCTTCCTTGAGCCGGCCGTCCTGGGTCAGGTAGTAGCTCAGGCGGAGGTTCAGGGCCGCGTCCTCGGGCAGTGCCGCGCTCTCGCGCACCTGCTTGGCGGCCTCGGCGAAGTCCCCGGCCTCCTCGGCCATCAGCGCGAGCCACAGGCAGGCGGCGGGATGGGACGGGGCGATGTCCTTGGCGCGGGAGAAGACCTCCTTGGCCTTGGCGTTGTCGTCCTTCATCACGTAGATCTCGCCGATGTGGTTCAAGAGCATGATGTTGCGCGGGTCGCGCTCCAGGATGCCCTGGTAGGCCGCCAGCGCCGCCTCGGTGTCGCGGCGCGCCTCGTAGAGCTGGGCCAGCGCGTGGCGGGCCTGCATGTGGTCGGGGTCCGCGGCGATGGCGCCCTTGAGGCGCTCCTCGGCCTTCGGGTCGCTGCCCGCGCGGCTCTCGAGCATCGCGATCTGATAGAGGGCCTCGGCGGCGTCGTCGGGGTTCTCCTTCACGTAGCTCTCGAGGTACTTCTTAGCGTCCTCGGGCGACTTGGCGCCCAAGAGGTTGCCCAGCGCGAAGAGCGCCTCGGAGTAGCCGGGCTTGAGCTCGAGGGCCTTCTCGAAGGCGGCCCGGGCGGCGACCCGAAGGCCGAGGAGCGCCTCAAGGGCGCCATCGCCGCGGACCCCGACCACATGCAGGCCCGCCACGCG
>SCTT01000362.1 GCA_004322435.1 bacterium | reverse complement strand
GGGCCTTTATCTCGGCCTTGACGGCCGCGAGCACGGCGAGGCCGGCGCGGCCGCCGCCGGCGCAGGAGGGGCGTTCGGCGCCCTCGCGCGCGTGCGTGCAGACGAAGAAGGTCCTCTTGAAGGGGACGGGCTTCGACTCCATACTGATATCTTAGCAACTCCCCATGCGCGCCCTGGCCCTCACCCTCCTCCTCGCCGCTCCGGCCTCCGCCGCCGACCCCGTCGAGGCCGAGATGAGCGGGGTGGTGGACCTCTTCTACGGCCTGCGCTTCGCCGAGGCCCGCGCGGCGGCCGCGGCGGCGCAGGCCCGCCACCCGGGGCATCCCGCCCCGGCGTTCTACGCCTCGGTCGTCGCGTTCCAGGAGTTGCTCGCGGGGCTGGGGGTCTCGACGGCCCCGCTCGCGGCCTTCGACGCGGAGGCGCTCAAGGCCGCGGCCGCCGCCGAAGCCTGGGGCTCGACCTCCCCGGCGACCTCCGAGTACTATCAGGGCGCGGTCCACGGCTTCGCGGCGCGCGCGGACTTCGCGACGAAGGGCCCGATGGCGGCCGCCGGCAGCGCGCGGCGCGCGGTCAAGCACCTCAAGCGCGCCATGGAGCTCGACCCCTCCCGCGAGGACGGCTACCTGGGCCTGGGGATGTACGAGTACTACGTGGGCCAGGCGCCCTTCTACGCGCGCCCCTTCGCGTTCGCGCTCATCGGGGTGTGGGGCAACGAGAGCAAGGGTCTCGCTCACCTGGAGCGCGCGTCGCGCTCCGAGGGTCCGGCTAGGATGGAGGCGCGCTCGGCGCTGTCGGCCATCTACGCCTCGGACCGGCAGCGCCGCTGGGACGACGCGGAAGCTCTCCTGAAGGAGCTCGTGGAGCGCTACCCCGGAAACCCGCTCTACCGCCTGCGCCGCGCGTACGTCGCGCTGCGCCGCGGCGCCTGGGGCGAGGCCAAGGCCGCCGCGGACCCCGACGGGCCCTGGCTCGAGCAGGTCCCCGCGCCGCTGCGCTCCCGCGCCAAGGCGGCGGCGCTCTACCGCGCGGCGGAGGCGGAGCTGATGGCGGGGCGCTTCGATGAGGCCGCCGTGCTGCTCTCGCGCCTCGAGGGCCTCGAGCTGCCGCCGGGCCTCGCGGAGTGGGCCAAGCGCCGCAAGGGCGAGACGCTCTTCAACAAGCCGCCGCCGCCGGAGTTCTGGCCGCAGGACTGGCCGCCGACCGGCGTGCCGGACTAGGCGCGGCTTTCGGCCAGCACGCTCGCGATCAGCCGGCTCAAGGTGCGTCCCGTGTAGGGCTTGGGCAAGAGCGCCGTGAAGCCCTTCTTTAAGAGGTCCTTCTCGAGGCCGGGGGTCATGAAGCCGGTGCAGGCGACGAGGGGCAGGGCGGGGTCGGCGCGCCGGAAGGCCTCCGCCGCCTCGACCCCGCCCATGCCGCCTTTGATGGTCAAATCCAGCAGGGCCGCCGCGACCGGGCGGCCCGCGGAGCGCTCCGCCGCGAGCACGCTCAGCGCCTCGCCGCCCTCCTTGGCCTTGAGCACCTCGTAGCCCGCGCGCTCGAGGATCAAGGTCGCCGTGGCCAAGACCTCGGCCTCGTCGTCCATCACCAAAAGGCGCCCGCGGCCGGGGGCCGGCTCGGGCAGCGGCGTCTCGGACTTCTTGGCCGCCTGCGCGCTCGCGCGCAGGATGAAGGAGAAGACCGCGCCCTGCCCGGCCTGCGAGGCCGCCTCCATGTGCCCGCCGTGGCGGTCGATGATGGAGAAGCAGACGGCCAGCCCCAGCCCGTGGCCCTCTTCCTTGGTGGTGAAGTACGGCTCGAAGATGCGCTCGAGGAGCTTGTCGGGGATGCCGGAGCCGGTGTCGGCGAACTCGACTAAGACGTGCCGCCCGGGGGAGGCCGGCGCCATCCCGCGCGCCTGCTCCGCCGAGAGCTCGATGTTGCGCGCGGTGACGCGCAGCGTGCCGCCCTTGGGCATCGCCTGCTTGGCGTTGAGCGCGAGGTTCGCGACGACCTGGCTGATCTGGGTCTCGTCCCCGTCGATGAGCCAGAGGTCTTCGGGGATGGAGGTCTCGAGCTTGACCGAGGAGCCCGTCAGGGCGAACTCGGCGGTCTCCTGGAGGAGCTTGCGGACGTCGGTGGGGCGCGTCTCGGCGACGCCGCCCTTGGCCAGGCTCAGCAGCTTGCGCGAGAGCTCCGAGGCGCGCAGCGCCGAGCTCTGCGCCCCTTCGAGCAGCGCGCGCGACTCCTTGTGGATGGACTCGTCGTCGAGCGCCAGGCTCACGCGGCCCATGATGACGGTCAGGAGGTTGTTGAAGTCGTGGGCGACGCCGCCCGCGAAGACGCCCAACGAGCGCAAAAGCTCCGCGCGCGCCGTCTGGGCGACCAGGGCTTCGGAGGGCCGCAGGTCCCGCGCGACGCAGCGCACCTCGGGGGCGTCGGACTCGGCGCGGATGAGGCGCAGTTGGAGCTCGAGGGGGACTTGGAGGCCGGCGCGCCCCTCGAGCGCGAGCCGCAGCGGCGGGAGCGACTCGCCGCGGAGGACGGACTCGAAGGACTTCTCCCACAGAGCCCGGGAGTCCGGCGCGAAGGCCAGCGCGGCTTCGGCGCCCGGAAGGGCGGCCG
Source organism: bacterium (assembly GCA_004322435.1). Taxonomy (GTDB): domain Bacteria; phylum Elusimicrobiota; class Elusimicrobia; order UBA1565; family UBA1565; genus SCTT01. The sequence continues at coordinate 9,106 of SCTT01000362.1, read as the reverse complement.
CGGGGCGTCCGACGGCGGCCCGGAAGGCGGCGTTCGCAAATCCCAGCCGGCCGGCCGGCGAGACCGCGAACACGAGCTCGTCGAGGCTGTCGACGAGCTCGCGCGTGAGCGACTCCCGTTTGCGCGCCTCGCGCAGGTCCCGGGCCAGCCCGACGAAGCCGGTGGGCGTCCCGTCGGCGGCCTTGAGCAAAGTCGTCGACATCCAGGTCGGGAACGGGGTCCCGTCGCGGTGGACGTGGCCGACCTCCCCGGTGTGGGAGCCCGCGCGGCGGACGGCCTCGTTGAAGGGGAGGACGTCGCGCTCGAGCTGCTCCGGGGTGTGGAACAGCGACAAGTGCTTCCCGACGAGTTCCTCCGGCGCGTAGCCGTGGAGCTTGGCCCAGGCCTTGTTGGCGAAGCGGATGGTCCCGTCGAGGCGGGCGATGGCCAGGGCGTCGAGGGCCTGGTCCACCGCGGCGTGGATCTCGCGCAGCTCCTCCTCGGCGCGGCGGCCCTTCGTGGAGTCGCGCGCGATGCCGAGCACCGACGTCACCTTGCCGGAGGCGTCCTTGATGGGTACCTCGTAGACCTCGAGCCAGCGCGCGGAGCCGTCCTTATGGCGGACCTCGACCGGGTAGGGCTCCTGCTGGACGCCCGCCAGGCTTCCCTCCGTCTTGGCCACCACCTCACGGTTGACCGGGTGGCCCGTCAGGTACGTCGTGTAGTGCCGCTTGAACTCCTCGGCGCTCCAACCGAGGATGCAGGGCAGCGTAGGGCTCAGGTAGAAGAAGTCGCCTCGGGCGTCGTGCTCGTAGAGGAAGAAGTCGTCCTTGAGGCCCGCCGCGAGCGCTTCGAAGCGGCGCCGGACGCTGGCGAGCTCCTCGTCGGCCTGCGCGACCTCGGCGACGAGGAGCCGTCGGTGGGCGCGCAAGGCGGCCAAAAGGAGACCGACGGCCAGGATCCAGACGCCCGCCAGGACGAACAGGTGGATGTGCAGGTGGAGGTTCTCATGGAACGCGATGACCAGGACCGGCCCCGTGATGGACAGAGCGGCGGCGAGGGCCGTCCAGCGGAGGACGTCGATGGAGCGGGCGCGGCGTACAACGGCGGCGAGCATGGCGGCCTCTCGGCGGACGTCCCCACCATTTACTCAGGGAAGGGCGCGCCGGTCCATGACGGGCGTCAGCCCGCCCCGCTACTCTCCCTGCTGATTGAACGCCCCGCCGCCCTTCTTGTCCTCCGAGCAGGGCTCGGCGTACTTGAAGGACTTGGCGGCCTTGAAGTCGACGCCGCCGGGCGCCAGGTAGCGGAAGCGGCCTTTGACGGCGTCCACGAAGGCCGTCTGCCCCGCCGCCGTCAAAACCCAGACCGGCGCTCCCGTCACGCGCCGCAGCTTCGCGGGGTCCCAGGCGTCGAGCTCGTCGCAGCGGACCGGCGCGTTGTTGCGGGTCGCGCTGCGGCAGGCGCGCTGGAAGAAGCCCGCCGGGACCTGGACCAGGTAGGCCTTGAAGGGCAGGTCCATGCGCCAGCCGTTCTTGGCCGCGACGTCGATGGCGCCGGGCAGGTCCACTTGGGCCCCCGACAGGCAGGCGTCGAGCCCTTGCACGAGGGCGGTGTCCGTGTGGTCGGGGCCGTCGAGCCGGTCGACCTTGTAGCAGAAGGCGGTGTCGAGGTTGTCGCCGAAGGAGACCCGGTACGCGTTGACGGCGTCGGAGGGCGAGTGGAAGTAGTAGGCGTACTCCTCGAGCTGCGTCTTCTCCTTGTTGGGCGCGCGGTGCGCCGTCCGGGCGGCCTCCCACTCCGCGATGGGGATGAACACGCTCTCGATGGAGACGTAGTAGAGGCCCGAGAAGCAGGCGTCCGGACGCCACGACTGCGCGACCTCGAGCGCCCGCCCGAAGGGGCCCATCTTGGAGGCGCCCGGCTTGCGCGGGGGCGCGGGCGTGGTTTTGGCGACGACGGGCTTGGGCCGGTCGCCGGTGCGCTCGGCCAGGCGCGCGCGGCCGTCGGCGCCCTGCGCGCAGAGCGCGGCGGCCTCGCCGGGGGGGATCTTCTGCTTGGCCTCGTAGGGGGAGAAGCGCGCGACGCAGCGCGCCAAGGCGTCCCGCTGGCTCTGGCGCAGGGCGTCGCCGGCGTCGTAGCCCTTGGCGCAGTAGGCGTTCCACGCCGACTGCGTGATCTCCCAGTCGACCGAGTACTCGGGGCGATACGCCAGAGCGCAGGCGGAGGGCTCGGCCCGGGCGGCGGCGGCGAGCGCCAGCAGGAGGGCTCCGGTCATGTCTTCGCCGGCCGCCGCGCCTCGAGCGCGGCGCGGCGTTCCTCGAGGCCCTTCTTGTAGTACGCGCGCAGGAGCTTGAGCGCCGCGGGGTCCGCCAGCAGGTCCCGGGTGTCCGTGAGGATGGCCAGCGCGCGCTCGGCGTGCGCGATGGCCGGCGGCAGCTCGCGCAGGAAGCGTTGGGACACGCCCGCCATCTCCGGGCCGTAGGCCGCGATGGTCCGCCGCGTGTCGCGCATCGCCTGGAGGTCCGCGCGCGTCGAGTCGACGCGGCGCTGCGCGACCGCGAGGAGCTCCGCGTCCGCGTCGTGGACGAGGCTGGGGCGGCCGTCGTAGAGGCGCGCGATGAACCTCTCGAGCACGTCCGCGCCGCGGAGCCAGGCCTTGAGGACCTGCCCGCTGGTCTCGTCCAAGTCGAGCAGCCTTTCCCGGCTCCAGAGCTCGGGCTTCTCGTCGAACATGTCGAAGAGGGCAAGAGAGCCGGCGTAGAAGGCGATCTGCTCGTCCTCGACGCTCGGGAAGATGAAGGGGCGCCCCATCATCCGGCGCACCTCGTCGTGCACGAGGCCGTGGGTCAGCTCGTGGACGACGACAGGCAAGGACTTCCAGGCCAGGACCCGGGCGGTCGTGGTGCTCGAGGCGCCGCCGTCGACCAAGCCCTCGGCCTCCCGGATGAGGACGACCTCGTCGATGTAGATGTGCCGGTCGACCATGTCGTAGGCGCCGAGCGTGTTGTCGTCTACGTGGGACGGGTTGTCCGTGACCTCGAGCGGGATGCGCTCGCGGGCCGTGAAGCGCCAGACCGCGCGCGTCGAGGGCAGGCGCTTGAGGAGGGCCACCGCCTCCGAAAGGTAGGGCCGGTCGAAGTCGGACCATTCCTGGGCCGCGGCGGGCAGGGAGAGGAGGGCGGCTAGGAGGGGGCCCATGGCGGAAGGATAGCCCGGCGTCGGGGGGGGCGCCAGACCCTCCTTTGACCGTTCCTTGAGGAGCCGTTGACGCCCCCCTGCCACACTATGGGCGACCCCTCCCCGAAGCGGAGGTCCCATGGAACCTCGGATGCGTTGGGCTTTGGCGGTCGTCCTCCTGGGCGCGGCCGGGCTGGCGGCGGCGCGGACGGAGCAGGCGCTGTTGGCCCGGGCCGTCCCGGCGGAGGCGGTCCCGGCGGAAGAGCAGGGGGAGCTGCGCATGGCGGTGGGACCGGCGGCCCCGGTCCACACCACGCCTCCCCCGCGCTTCCAGGTCGAGGGCGTGCCGCCGACGGGGCTGCGGGTGGGCGAGGAGCCGCCGCCGCGGCCGGGGCGGCTGACGCGCAACCAATGGGCGGCGGTCGGGTTGGCCACGGCGACGGCCCTGCTCGTGGGGCTGGAGCTGTGGCGGGAGCAGAATACGGCTTAAGGCGCTGCGGAGCCGCCTCGTAGGGGTCGTCGACGACGCCGAAATCCCGGGGTTTCAGCGACGCCTGCCGCGCAACGTAACATAACTACGCGAAGCGTTTCGCGTAGTTATGTTACATCCGAGCTTGTTTTGGCGGAGCAGAATGCTCAACCAGCCAGAATCCGAATCATGGCATCCGAACGGCGGGAGGGTCTCATCCTCTGCGATTGCCTTTGACAGCAAGGTCGGACCTAGGACCAATGCCGTTTCCCGTAGCCCCTAACGGCCCAGGCGACAATTCATACCTGCCGCCACCCTTCCCTTATATGAGGCTTCCCTCGGCTATTCTTTCCGCTTTCCTATCCCTCCCCGCCCAAGCCCAGTTCCGCGTCGCGCTCCCGACGGTCCCGGTCGCCCCCGTCGCCCCGCGTCTGGCCGCGCCGACCCTCTCCGTCCCGACGGCCGCCGTCTCCGTCCTGCCCGCCGCCCCGAGGCTCGCAGCCACGCTCCCCACCGCCGCCGCTCCGGTCGTCGCGGCGCCGATGCGGGCCGCCAACGGCGTCACCGTCCCGGACGTCGGCCCCGCCGCGGTCCCCGCCCCGCCGACGCCTCAGGACCTCGACTACGTCTCCGGCGCCGCCTTCGCTTTGGGGCAGGCCGCCGACGACCTCGGCGCCGAGTCGGGCCTGCGCGTCTCCAAGATGGGCGGCGCCGACTTCATAGCCTTGGTCGAGGAAGCCCGCCGCCGCTTGGACGCCGCCGCCGGGAGCACGCGCGCCGACGCGGCGGCCAAGGACGTGCGCGCCGCCGTGCTCCGCGTCGTGCGCGCCTTGGTCAAGCCGGAGCTCCCCATGTCCACGCAGGCGCCGCGCCTGATGTCCGTCTGGCAGGTGATGACCCAGGAGCTTTCCCGCGCCGCCGAGGCGGGGACGCTTGAAGCGGTCGTGAAAGACGCCGCCCTCTTCGCCGAACAGGTCGAAGCGTCTATCTAGCGGCGGCCGAGGGCTGCCACTGCAGCCGATAGAGCTTCTCGTAGAGCCCGCCGAGCTTCAAGAGCTCCTCGTGCGTGCCCTGCTCGCGCAGGCGGCCGTGGTGCATGACCAAGATGCGGTCCGCCTTCCGGATGGTCGCCAGGCGGTGCGCGACGACGATGGCGGTGCGTCCGACGAGCATCGCGTCGAGCGCCTCCTGGATGAGCCCTTCGGTCTGGGCGTCGACGCTCGAGGTGGCCTCGTCTAAGACCAAGATGGGCGGGTCGGAGGCTAGAGCGCGCGCGAAGGACAAGAGCTGGCGCTCGCCCACCGACAGCGCGGCCCCGCGCTCGTGGACCGGGGTCTCCCAGCCCTTCGGGAGCTTGGCGATGACCGCGTCGGCGCGCGAGAGCTTGGCGGCGCGGTCCAAAGTCTCCTGGGACATCTCCGAGCCCATGCGGAGGTTTTCGGCGACCGTGCCCGAGAACAGGAACACGTCCTGGAACACCATCCCGAAACGGCGCCGGAGCTCCGCCGGGTCGTGCTCCTTCACGTCCACGCCGTCGACGAGCACCTGCCCCTGTTCGGCGTCGTAGAGGCGCAAAAGCAGGCTCATCAAAGTCGTCTTGCCCGCGCCAGTGTAGCCGACCACGGCCACCGTCTCGCCGGGCTCGACCTTGAAGGAGACGTCGGTCAAGACCGGGGTCTTCCCGTCATAGGAGTGCGACACCCCGCGGAACTCGACGGACCCGCGCCGCGGCGGCCGCGCGGGGGAGGCCGGGGCGACGATGGCGGGCGGCGTGTCGAGGAGCAGGAACAGCCGCTCCGCCGAGGCCATCGCGGCCTGAAGGATGTTGTACTTCTCGGCCAGGTCCTGGATGGGCTCGAAGAACTTGCGCACCAGGTGCCAGAAGGCGAGGAAGCTGCCGAAGCTCATCGCGCCGGCGAGGATGCGCCCGCCGCCGTACCAGAGGATGAGGCCGGTCGCGGCGGTGTTGATGAACTCGATGCCGGGCCAGAAGAACGAGAACACGTAGGCCGAGTCGTAGGAGGCCTTGAGGTGCTTGGCGGTGCGAGTCCCGAAGCGCTCCGCCGCCAAGTCCTCGCGCCCGAAGGCCTGGATGGTCTTAAGTCCCCCCAGGCTCTCGTTTAAGTAGCTCGTGACGGCGGCGACGGCCTTGCGCGACTCGGAATAGGTGCGCCGCGAGTGCTTGCGGAAGAGCACCGTGGCGGCGGCCAGCACCGGCATCACGCCGAGCGTCACGAGCGCGAGGCGCGCGTCGAGCCAGAACATCCCGGCCGTCGCCGCCGCGAGCATCAAAGCGCTCGAGAACAGGCCCACGAGGCCCGAGGTGAAGAGCTCCGAGAGGTTCTCGACGTCGCCGGTGACGCGCGTCAAGAGGCGCCCGACCGGGTTGCGGTCGTAGTAGGCGACCGGCATCCGCTGCAGGTGCGCGAAGACCTCGCCGCGCAGGTCGTAGATGACGCGCTGGCCGGCGAGGTTCGAGAGGTAGTGCTCCGCCGCCTCGAGGACGCCGCTCGCGGCGGCGAGCGTCAGAAAGAGCGCCGCCCAGGGCGCCAGGGCCGCGGCGTCGCGCGCCGCGATGGGGCCGTCGAGGGCCGTGCGGAGCACGAACGGCAGGGTCAGACCCGCCGCGATGTGGAGCAAGGTCACGGCGAGCGTCGCCGCCGCCGGCCCCTTGTGGCGGGCGACGTAGCCCAAGAAGCGCCGCAGGAGGCGCCCGTCGTAGGCTTTGCCGGCCTCGTCTTCGTCCATCAGGCCTGCTCCAGCGACTCTTCGAGGCGTTGGCGGCGCGCGAGCTCCGCGTAGAGGCCGTTCTTGGCCATCAGCTCCGCGTGCGTGCCCTGCTCGACGACCCGGCCGTCGTCTAAGACGACCACGCGGTCGACGCGCGAGACGATGGAGAAGCGGTGCGTCGCGATGAGGCAGGTGCGGCCCGCCATGCGGGCTTCCAGGCGGTCCAAGATGTCGCGCTCGGTGTGGACGTCCACGCTCGAGAGGGCGTCGTCTAAGAGGAGCACGGCCGGGCGGCGCACGAGCGCCCGGGCCAGGGCGGCGCGCTGCTTCTGGCCGCCCGAGAGCGTGATGCCGCGCTCGCCGACGACCTGCTCGATGCCGTCCGGGAAGGCCGGCAGGTCGGCCGAGAGGCGCGAGGCCTCCGCGGCCTCGGAGATGTCCGCGTCGGAGACGGCCCCGCGCCCGCCGAAGGCGATGTTCGCGGCCAAGGTGTCCGAGAAGAGGAAGATGTCCTGGGGCACGCTCGAGAGCGCGCCGCGCAGCGCGTCGCGGCGCCAGTCGCAGACGTCGACGCCGTCCAAAAACAGGGTCCCGCGCGGCGCCGGGTAGAGGCCCAGCATGAGCTGCAGGAGCGTGCTCTTGCCGGCGCCGGTGCGGCCGACGAGCGCGACGCGCTCGCCGGGCGCGACCGAGAGCGTGACGTCGCGGAGCGCGGGGCGGCGGTCGGCGGCGTACGAGAAGGTGAGGCCGCGGACGTCGACGGCGCCGCGGGCGGCCGGCGGGGGCGCCGCGGCGGGGGCCTCGGCCTCGGGGGCCGCGAGCAGGCCTTCCAAGCGGTGCATGCAGGCCGCGCCGCGCTGGACGAGCGTCAGCACCCAGCCCATCGCGATGACGGGCCAGGAGAGCATCAGCTGGTAGGCCATGAAGGCGGTGAAGTCGCCCTTGCTCATCGTGCCGGCGACGAGGGCCCGTCCGCCGACCCAGAGCGTCACGCCGATGGTGGCCTCGATGAGCAAGGTCATCAGGCCCCAGGCGACGCCGCGCGTGCGGGAGAGGTCCAGGTTCGCCTCGCGGTAGCCGGCGGAGGCGGCGGCGAAGCGCGCGTTCTCGACGGCCTCCCGCGAGAAGGCCCGGATGACGCGGGCGCCGGTGAAGTTCTCCTGCGCGGCGGTCGAGACCTCGGAGAGGCGGTCCTGGACGGTCTCCGACTGGGCGTAGATGCGGTTGGTGAGGAGCCAGGTGACGACGGTGACGAGCACCAGCGGCACGAGCGTCAGCGCGGCCAGGGGGGCGTCCAAGAGGAACATGGCGGTCAGGCTCATCGCGAAGAGCAGGCCGCTCGAGGCGACCATCATCGCCCCGACCCCGACCACCATCCGCACCCCCTCGACGTCGTTGACGACCCGGGAGGCGATGTCGCCGGAGGAGTTCTCGTCGAAGAACCGCGCCGGCAGGCGCAGCATCTTCGCGTAGAGCTCGGTGCGCAGGTCGTTTTCCACCTCGCGCGAGGCGGTGATCATGCCGTAGCGTCCGCGGAACACGAGCAGGGCGCGGGCCAGGCCCGCGGCGACGAGCGCCAGCGCGAACCAGCCCACGGCCCGCCGGTCGGCGCCGGATTCGAGCGCGTCGACGGCGCGCTTGACGAAGGCCGGCGCGGACACGGCGAACAAGGTCGAGACGAACACGAGCGACAGCGCGGCGGCGAACCGGCCGCGGCGGCGGCGGACGTAGGGGAGGAGGGCCTTCAAGGAGGAGAGCCCCGCCGGGGCGTCCCCGCTCACGGGGCCTCCGGGCGTGCGCGCTTCGACAGAAACGCCGCCGCGTGGACGACGAGGTGCAGCGCGCCGGCCGCGACGGCGGCGGGGGCCGCGTCGCGCACCAGGCGCGTGAAGAGCTCGCCGGCGTAAGTGGTCGCGCCGAAGGCGGTGAAACCCAGGGCCGCTCCGGCTAGGTGCAGGACGGCCGGCCGGCGGGCGCTGGGCCGGGAGGCCGAGCGCACCATCACGGCCACCGCGCCCCAGAGGGCCAGCACGCTGGCGCCGGCCAAGCCCGCCGCCGCCCCGGCGCCGAGCGCCCAGGCGGCCGTACCGGCCCCGATGGACAGCGGGTCTTCGGCCAGGCGCATCGCGGCGACCGTGCCGGAGGAGAGGGCGCCGCCGGCCGCCAGCAGGCCCCAGGGCCGGCCGTCGAAGGACTGCGGGAGGGGAGCCGCGGCGTAGACGAGGGCCAAGAGGAGCAGTCCCGCCAGACCCACGACGACGTGGAGGTTGTCCGAGGCGAGGCGGCCCCGGGCCGGAGGAAGGGGCGTGTCCGCGGGGAGGTCGGCCGTCGCCAGGAGGGTCCCCTCCGGCGGCGCGGGGAGCGTCGCGGAGCCGGTGCCCGAGGCCAAGGTCGTCTCCACGCCGCGCTCGAGGCGCACGATGCGCAAAGGCGTTTGCGCGAGCGACACCGAGACCGAGGCGAGCGGGGCGCCGAGCCCGGGGCCCGGCAGAGGGAAGCGCAGGCGCGGCCCGCCGGGGCCGGCGGAGAGGAGCGGGTCCCCGGCGGTCATCAGGACGGCGGCGCAGTCGGGGGGGACGGCGGCGGGCCCCACGAGGACGCGCGCGCCGCGCGGCGTGCGCTCAAGCGTCCAGTCGGCGGGGCGCAGGCCCGCCCCGGAGCCGCGGTACGCCCCCGTGACCTCCACGCGGGCCAAGGTGCGCAGGCCGTCCAGGCGCAGGCGCTTGGCCGGCAGCTCGCGCGAGAAGG
>SCTT01000006.1 GCA_004322435.1 bacterium | reverse complement strand
TGGCCTCGAAGGCGGCCGGCCGCGCGGCGACGGCCGCCGCCTGGCCGATGGCCGGCACGTCGGCGCCCAACAGGCGCGCCCCGGTCAGGCCCGCGGCGCGCTGGGCCCAGCTCTGCGCCGAGGCCGGGACCGTCAGGGCCAGGGCGAGGACGGCGTAGATGGTGTTTTTCATGTCTCTCCTTTAGAAGGGCCCGACGCCGGTCTCGAGCAGGGCCAGGACCTTGAGGGCCTTGTCGCCGGGCTGGGCGTCCGCGATGGCCTTGGGCTTGTTGGCGTCCGGGATGAACTCCCGGACGTTCGCCACGAGCGTGACGTCCTCGCCGCGGCCGGTGTCGTTCATCGCGCGCACCGACTTGGCGCACTTGCGCTCGGCGTCGTACTCGAAGTCGGCCCCGCCGCGGACCAAGATGCCCTCCACCTCGCCGGTCACCGAGTTGAGCACCGCGCTGCCGGAGTTGCCGCCGTAGGTGTCGAGGTTCGACACGAGGTAGCCGCCCTTGTCGTCCTGGCGGATGGAGGCCCCGCCCGCGACCTTGGTCGGCAGGCCGACCGGGTGCCCGATGACGACGAGCGGCGTCCCGTTGGGCGGGTTGCCGGAGCGGCGCAGGCGCAGGGGCTTGTGGCCCTTCACCTCGCGGTCGAGCTTGACGATCGCGTAGTCGGGGCCGCTCATCTCGAGCTTCTGGGCCACGAGCTTGCCGCAGGAGTAGACCTCGTCGGTGGCGACGCTGCCGCCGGGCTGGCCGTCCTTGCCGGCCGCGAAGCCGAACACGAACTTGGCCGCCTTGCACTCCTCCTCGGTCTCCATGCAGTGACCCGCCGTCATCACGAGGTCGGGGCCGACCAACGAGCCCGAGCAGAACGCGCCGGCGCCCTGGCCCCTGTAGGGCTCGTCGGGACACAGGTCCACGGCCGCGCCCCAGGGCTGCTCGGGGGTGCGCACGCCGGCCTTCTCGAAGGGCTTGGTGGTCAGCGCGCTGGTCTTCTTCTCCGCGTCCTCCGTGACCGAGCCGGCCTGGAAGATGGCGACGGTCGCGTCGGCCCAGGCCTTTACGGTCGGGCTCTGGACCTGCGCGAGCTCGCGGCGGTCGTCGGGGCCGTAGATGCCCTTGGGCTTGAATTTGCCGGCGGGAGCCGCGGACGCCGAAAGGGCGACGAGGCTCAGGGAGAGGGCGGTGAGCAGGGGTTTCTGGGGGGTCATAGCACTAGGGTAAGGCCCGAGTAAGCCACCCCCCAGGGCCCGAGGACTACCCGGTTTTCAGGCCTCAGGGCCCAGATTGTTGGGGGGGCCTCCGTCGAGGGGCCTCCTCCCGGGAGCGCGCCGCGCCGCGGGGGGCCTAGGACCGGTCCTAGGCCCCTTGGGACTCCCAGGACCGTAGACTCCCGGTACGGAAGGCGCCGTTTTATTTGATACCCTCCCGCCCCATGAGACTGGCCGCCCTCCTCCTTATTATGGCCCTGCCGGCGGCCCATGCGGCCCCGTTCGACGGCCCCCGCAAGGTGACCTGGCACGGCCTCCTGGACCTGCGCGCCGTGCGCACGAGCCCCAACGTGAGCGCCCTGCGCGGCGGGCAGGGCAAGCTCCGCTTCGGCGGCCGCGACCGGGACCGAAACGGGACCGGGGACGGCAACGCGACGACCTTCGCCGCCCCGCGCCTGACGGGCGCGCTGACCGTGGACCTCGGCGGCGCCACGCAGCTCCAGTTCTCGGCCGAGACCGACGCGGACTCCGAGTCCGCCGGGACCATCGGCGTCCTCGAGGCCGCGGTCGTCTCGACGCGGAGCTTCTCCTTCCTGAACGCCCGCGCCCGCGCCGGGACGTTCTTTCCCCCGCTGGCCGGCGCCCACCGCGCCGACTGGGAGGGGGCCCCGACCGTGACCCCCTCCGCCGCCGCCACCTGGACCGCCGAGGAGCTCCGCATGATCGGCGCCGAGGGCGCGCTCTCCGGCGCCTTCGGTCCCGCCGACGCCGAGCTGACCCTCGGGGTCTTCAGCGGCGCCGACCAGGCCGGGCGCATCTTGATGGCCCGCGGCTGGACCCTCCACGACCGGACCTCCCGCGTCCAGGGGAACCTGATCTTGCCGGGCGGCACGACCTACCGCCCCTTCGCCGAGCTCGACGGGCGGCCCGGCGGCTACGCCAAGCTGGCCGCCGG
>SCTT01000361.1 GCA_004322435.1 bacterium | reverse complement strand
GCCGGGTCTTGGCCGCCTGCCGAGCGGCCCGCGAGAGGCGGGTCGTCGTGACGCACGGGACCGACACGATGGTGGAGACGGCGCGCCTGCTGGGCCGGGAGCTGGCGGGCTCGGGGAAGACCGTCGTCCTCACCGGGGCTATGGTCCCCTACGCCTTCGGCTCCTCCGACGGCCTCTTCAACTTGGGCGCCGCGCTGGCCTATGCGCAGGCGATGCCTCCCGGCGTCTGGGTCGCGATGAACGGCCGCGCCCATCCCTACAATAAGGTCCGCAAGAACCGCCGCATCGCCCGCTTCGTCCCCGCCTGACTCCAGATTAGGGACAGTCCCCAATTTGGAGTTTCCGGAGACTCCAAATAGGGGACTGTCCCTAATCTGTAGTTTTGAGGGAGAGGCGGAGGAGGCCTTCCTTCGTCTTGACGTGAGGGACGTAGCCGAGGTCGCGGCGGGCGGCGGAGAGGTCGAAGTAGTGGTGGGTCGTCAGCTCTTCGGCCATGAAGCGGGTCATGCGGGGTTCGCCCTTAAGCGGCAAGACGGTATAGATGGCCTCGAGGACGGCTCCAGCCAGGTGGGCCATGCCGGGCGAGATGGCGCGCGTGGGCGGCGGGGCGCCTACGGCCTTCAGGAGCTCCCCCACCAAGGTCCATAGCTCGGTGGGCTCCCCGTTCGAGATGAAGTACGCCTTGCCCGCGCAGGCGGCGCCGGGAGCGAGCCTCTCGGCGGCCAGGAGGTGCGCGTCCACCGCGTTGTCGATGTAGGTCGCATCCACCAGGCAGGGGCGCCCCGAGATCTTCCGCAGGGCCCCGCGCTCGGCCTGGGCCTTGAGGCGCGGCAGGATGTGGTTGTCGCCGGGGCCCCAGATGAGGTGGGGGCGCAGGGCCACGGTCGCCAGCTCCGGCCCGTTGGCGGCCAGCACCGCGCGTTCGGCGACGGCCTTGGTCGCCGGATAATGCGCGGCGAAGGTCTCCGGGACGGGGGTCGCCTCGTCGGCGTTCTCCAGGTCGCGGCCGCAGACCACGCTCGGCGAGCTCGTGTAGACGAGCTTGCGCACGCCGCGGCGGCGGCAGGCGGCGAGCACGTTCTCGGTGCCGACCACGTTGCTGCGGTGGTACTCCGCGTACGGGCCCCAGACGCCCGCCTTGGCGCCCACGTGGAAGACGACGTCCATCCCTTCCGCCGCCTTCTCCACCGCGGCCGCCTCGCCCAGGTCCCCTTTCAGCGCTTCGGCGCCGGCCTTGGCCAGCTCGGGATAGTCCCCCCGCGCCAGCGAGCGGACCTGATGACCCTCGGCGAGCAGCCGCCGGACGATGGCGCCGCCCAAGAACCCGCCGCCGCCGGTGACGAGCGCCTTCACAGCTTGAGCTCTTTGGCCGCCCACTCGGCCAGCATCTCTCGCTGGATCTTCGCGTTATGGCGGATGTCCACCGGCAAGGAGATGTGGAAGAGGACGTCTTCGACGCACTTGGAGGTCGCATGGCAGGCCGCCAGGTCCAGGAGCTCCCCCCGCAGGTCCGGCGACTTCCAGAATCTCGGCTCGGGCTCCACGACCACGAACGGCCGCT
>SCTT01000360.1 GCA_004322435.1 bacterium | reverse complement strand
GCCGAGAGGGCCGCCGCGAACTCGCCGGCGGTGCGCAGGCGCTTGTCGGGGTCCGGGGTCAGAGCCTGGGCCATCACCGCGTCGAACCCGTCCGGCAGGCCTTGGACGACGCGGGAGGCGGGCACGTAGGTGCCGTTGAGCTTGGCCATCAGCATCCCGGCGCCCATCCCTTGGAACGGCAGCGTGCCCGTCACCATCTCGTAGAGGCAGACCGCCAGCGCGTAGACGTCGGATTCCTTGCGCACGATGCCCTGCTCCTGCTCGGGGGCCATGTAAGGGGGCGTGCCGACGACGGTGTTGGTCATCGACATGCGCGAGAGCGAGTCCTTGGCCATGCGCGCGACGCCGAAGTCCATCACCTTCACCATCCCCTCCTCCTCGACCATGATGTTCGAGGGCTTGAGGTCGCGGTGCACGACGCCGCGCTTGTGCGCGTAGTCGAGGGCGGAGGCCACCGCCTTGATGACGCCGATGGCCCAGCCCGCCGGCAGCGCGCCGCGCTCGTAGGTCAGGTCGTGCACGGTCTTGCCGGTCACGTACTCGAAGACCAGGTAGACGTCCGAGCCGTCCTCGACGATGGAGTAGATCTCGACGATGTTCGGGTGGCGCAGGGCGGCGACCATCTTCGCCTCTTTGATGAAGCGGTCGCGCTCGCGCATGTCGGTGCGGATCTCCTCGCGCATCTTCTTGATGGCCACGGGGCGCTCGAGGCTCGTGTCCATACCCGAATAGACGACGCCCATCCCGCCCTGGCCGATCTTCTTGTCGATGCGGATGCCGCTGGCGGCCAGCCCGTCGAGCGCCGCGGGGGCGGGCGTGCCGACCGGCATCGGCTGAACCGAGGGAGAGGCGGAGCCCATCCGGCCGAGGCCCCGGGTCACGCTCGTGACGAGCGTCCCGCCCTGCGTGACGCCCAAGACGACCAGCAGGAGCCCGGCCAACACGCCGCCAGCCACCACGGCCCACCTAAAGCGGTGCGGAGACTCCTTCGGGGCCGCGGCGGCGGCGGCCGGCTTGTCGCCCGAGAGGAAGGCGAAGAGGTCGGCGTCCGGCGGCAGCGACGAGGCGCGCTCGAAGAGGGCTTTGACCAGGGGGTCGTACTTCGCGCCCTGGCCCAATGTCGCCAGCGCTTCGGCGTCCCGCCCCATGCCGCTCAAGGCCAGGCTCTTCATCAAATAGGCGCGGCCGTTCGTAGGGCTGTCCTGAAGGACCGAGTCGGCCGTCACGAGGGCCTCGTCGAAGCGCCGCAGCATCGACAAGGCCCCGGACTTGTCGAGGAGGATGGTGTTCCGGTCCTCCGGCTTCATCTGCAGGCCCAGCGCGTGGTCGAGGAAGCCCAAAGCCGTCGTGTAGTCCTTGTTCTGCATGTAGTAGCGGGCCAAGGTGCGCAGCGCGGACACGTTGTCGGGGTAGAGGGCCAGGGCCTTCTCGGCGGCGTTCTTCGCCCCGAGCGGGTCGCGGACGGCCATCATGCGCGCGGCGGTGTCGGCGAGCTCGACGGACTCGCGCAGGCCGGCGGGGGCTTGGCGGGAGGCGGTCTGGTTGACGGTGAGGGAGACGGCACCTTTGCCGTAGTCGCCGGAGGCGTCTTGGCGGTTGAAGAACTGGGTGCCGCCGGGCTGGCCGCCGCCGGCGATTTCGTTGGTGGGGGCGGCGCGGTCTTTGTACATCTTGACCATGCCGTAGGCGTTGGTGTCGCGCGGGTTGATCTCGAGGACGCGGCGCGCGGTCTCGACGGCTGCTTCGTAATTGCCGGCGTCGGCTTGGACGCCGGCGAGCCCGTTGAGGGCCTTCGTGTCTT
>SCTT01000359.1 GCA_004322435.1 bacterium | reverse complement strand
CCACCTCGGCCGAGAAGACGACGGTGTCGAACTCCTTGACCATCTGGCCGGGGGAGAACTGCCCGAGGTCCCCGCCCTGCTTGCCGGAGGGGCACTGGGAGTGCTCGCGGGCCATGTCGGCGAACTTGGCGCCGCCTTCGATCTTCTTCTTCAAGTCTTCGCACTCCAGCTTGTCTTTGACGAGGATGTGGCGGGCGCGGGCGATGGGCATGTCGCCTCCTTGGGGCGGTTTACGTCTAAGGAAAGTATATCCATTTGGGCCCTTTGTCGTCTTCCCGGGAGCCTAAATGCCCAGGCGCCCCCTCCCCCCTCCCGGCATCCTTATTAAGGAATGAGAGCCCTCTTAGCCGCTTTGCTGGCGGCCATCCCCGCCTCGGCCCAGGTGAGGGTCAAACCCGTCCTGGCCCCCACCCTACCCGGGGCCAGCCTGCCTACGGCGATGACGGCGGCTCCCTCACTTTCGGCGTTGCCGTCCTTGACGGCTCCGATTCTGCCGGCCGTCTCTCTTAAGGCCCCCACGCTCCCCACCGTCGCCGTCCCTCGAGCCGTGGCGGCCGCTCCGGTCGTCGCCGTCGCCCCCGCCGTCACCGCCGGCCTGGCGAACCTGGTCGAACAGGCCCCGAAGCCCGCCAATCCCGGGCCCGCCTTCGCGGCCGCCGCTCAGTCCCTCTTCGACGGCTCGGCCAAGCCCTCCTTCGGGGCGGTCAGCGCCGTTGCGCTTCCCACCCGCAACGGCATCTCCCAGCTCGGCCCCTCGGCCTTCCGCGGCGACCTGCAGGGCGACCAGGGCGCGGTCGCCGAGCCGGGCAGCGTGTTCGGCTGGCGCGCCTGGGACAAGGCGCCCACGCACGGCCTGCCCTTCGTGGACCGCTGGGTCGCGCGCGCTTTCGGGCACACCGCCGAAAAACCCGCCAAGGGCTTCGAGTTCCGCGGCGCGCCCAAACGCGAGGACGCCAAGGTCTTCCTCTACGGCGAAAAGCACTCCGACAAGGTCTTGGTCGCCAAGAACATGGCCGCGATGACCCGCGACATGAACAAGGAGCGCGGCGGCATCGTGCTGGTCGAGGGCTACCTCGGCCCCGAGCTCTTCGGCACCGAGGCGGCGCTGTTCCTCGAGCGCCGGGGGTTGGACTTAGACGCCTTCGCCGAGTCCGGCGTACCCTTCTCGGAACTCCGCGTGCGCGGCTGGGACGAGGCGGAGGCGCACGACGCTTCGACGCCGCTCGTGCTGCGCCACCACATGGAACTACTGGCGCTCAACTCGCTGACCTACGACGGCAAGGGACTCCTCTACTACCCGCGCCTCGTCGCGCAGGCTTGGCGGACCTTCAAGGCCTACGTCACGATGCGCAAAGCGGCCATCGGCCCGCGGAACGTCTCGCTCGACCGCTCCATCGCGGCGGCGCTAGAATCCTCGCGCGAGACGGGCCGCAGCGTGCACGTCATCGCGGGCTCGGAGCACCTGCTCCAGAAACCCGACTGGCTCTCGGCGCCTCTCGGGCCGTATCGCATCCGCAAGACCTTGGCCGCCGCCCTGGCGGGCGTCCCCTACTGGGCCGAGAAGCCCGCCGAATCGCGCTAGTCCAGCACACACTCCCCACACCAGCCCTTGGTCGACCCCGGCGACACACCCTCGGCCACGCCGCCCGCGACGCCGCCGCCCAGGCCCCCCAAGCCCGCCGCGACCAGCGCCGGGATGTAGAGGACGGCCGCGACGACGAAGCCCGCCGCCATGTACCACTCCCCCCCGCCGTTGTCCCCGCGCCCCCCGTCGTAGTGCCGGCTCATCTGCCGACCGTAGCCTTCCGAGAGGAGGAGGACGGCGGGCTGGAGGACGACCGAGAACCCGGCCATCGCGCCTTCCTGGGCGCCCTTCACGATGCCGCCGCCGATGCCGGGCGTGGGCACGGCCTTGGGGTCGGGGGTCGGGACTTGGGCGGCGGGGAGGTCCGCCGCCAACGAGAAGTCGAGCTTCCGCGGCGCGGACCCTTCCTCGGCCCGCACCGGGGCAGGAGGGGCTTTAAAGCCTTCAAACGCCGCGCCGGCCCCGGCGCTCGCGGACTCCAAGGACCCGGCCGCTACGGCGGCGTTGCCCTGAACCCCCGCCGCGTCGAGCGAAACGAACGTCGCGGCCCGGGCGTTCCCGCCCAGCAAGACGGCGACCAATAGGATAGTCATGCTTCCTCCAGGAACACGAAGGTTCCGAGAGGATGGTAGCCCGGCCTGAAGCGCGCGCTCCGGGCCGGGCGGACCGCCCGACGGAGTCTTTGGTTACAGGCGCGCCGGTAGCGCCCGAAGGCGCTTTTGGTACACCGCCGGTAACTACCGGCGGCGGCGGTGGGGACGGTGGGAGCGCGAGCTCATCGGGTTGCGCCGCTGCTCCTGGCCCTGCGCGGCCGGCTGCGGCTGGCCCGAGGACGGCTGGGACTGGTGGCCGGACCCGTGGGGACGGTGGACGGGGCGGTGGGGAGCGCCGTGGTGCCTCTTCTGGCCATGATGCTGGGGATGCGCGGGCCGGGAGTGCGCGGGCGCGGCGGGCCGGGCGGCGTAGTTGAAGCCCTCGAGCGTGCGCCGCTCGATGCGCATGTTCATGCGCTTCTCGATGCTCCGGACCATGTCCTCGTCGCCCGGCGTCACGAACGTGAACGCGTCGCCGGTCTTCGCCGCGCGGCCGGTGCGGCCGATGCGGTGCGTGTAGGCCTCGACGGTGTCCGGCATGTCGAAGTTGATCACATGCGAGATCTGCGACACGTCGATGCCGCGCGCGGCGATGTCGGTGGCGACCAAGATGCGGTAGGAGCCGTCGCGGAAGCCGTCCAAGGCCTCCTTGCGGCGGTTCTGCGAGAGGTTGCCCTGCAGCGACGCCGCCGAGAAGCCCTCGCCTTTGAGGCGCTGGTCGAGCTTCTTGGCGCGACGCTTGGTGCGCGTGAACACGAGCACGGTGCCGCCGTCCATGCGCCGCAAGAGCTCCAAGAGCAAGGGCTCCTTCGTGCCCTCGGGCAGCGGGTAGAGCGCGTGCGTGACGGTGGTCAGCGCCTTGTCGTGGTCCACCTGGACGGTCTCGGGGTGGCGGAGGATCTCGTGGGCCAGATGCCGGATGTCGTCGGGCATCGTCGCCGAGAAGAGCAGGTTCTGGCGGTGGGCCGGCAGGCGCTTCACGATCTTGCGGATGTCGGGCAGAAATCCCATGTCGAACATCCGGTCGGCCTCGTCTAAGACCAGGACCTCGACGGCGGAGAGGTTCACCGCCCCCTGGCCCATATGGTCCAAGAGGCGTCCCGGGCAGGCGACCACGATCTCGACGCCGGAGCGCAGGCCCGCGAGCTGGGCGCCCACGCCGACGCCGCCGTAGATGGTCATCGAGCGCAGGCCGGTGTGCGCGCCCAGGCCGCGGAAGGCCTCGTGGATCTGCTCGGCGAGCTCCCGCGTCGGCGCGACGACCAAGGCGCGCAGCTTGCCGCGCACGCCGGGGATGAGGCGCTGGAGGATGGGCAAAGCGAACGCGGCGGTCTTGCCGGTGCCGGTCTGCGCCAGGCCCAGCACGTCCTTGCCGGCCAGCGCGTGCGGGATGGCCTGTTTCTGGATGGGCGTGGGTTCGGTGTAGCCCATCTCGCGGACGCCTTGCGCGAGCTTGGGGTGCAACTGGAAGGGGCTAAAGCCCATGGACAGCTCCTTGCGACGAGGCCTTTTCAGTAGGCCAGACGACGTTCTTAAAGCGGCGGTGCAGCCAGAGCCACTGCTCGGGGTGGCGGCGGACGTTCTGTTCGACGACGGCGGCGAGCCGCTGGGTGGCGCGGACGGGGTCGTCCAAGTCCGCGCCGAGGTCCACCTCGGGGCTCAAGAAAACGCGGGTGATGCCGTCCATATCGCGGTACGAGGTCGCGGTGATGATGGCGGCGCCGGTGCGCTTCGCAAGCGGTCCCACGGCCGAGAGGGTCTCGACCTCCACGCCGAAGAAGCGCACCTTGAGCCCCATCGGCGGCCGGGCGTACTGGTCGTTCATGAAGGCCACGGCCTCGCCCTTGCGCAGCGCGCGCATGATGGTGGGCATCGAGCCGGGGTGCAGGGCGGCGCGCACGCCGGTGGAAAGGCGACGGGCGGTCAGAAGGTCGTGGAGCCAGGCGGGCTTGACCGCCTTCGTGACCACGGTGAGCGGCATGCCCGCGAGGCCGCCGGCCGCGGCCTGCATCTCCCACCAGCCCAGGTGCAAAGAGACGATGAGGACGCCCTGGCCCTTGGCGCGCGCGGCCTCCCAGTTCTCGAGGCCCTCGATACGGGAGTTGGCCGCGGCATACCGGGCATAATGCCCGTCGAGCGGCGTGAAGAAGTGCGCGTACTCGAAGAAGAGCCGGCCCATGTGCTCGTAGTTGCGCTCGAGCAGGGCCCGCTGCTCGCCGGGCGGCAGCTCGGGCAGGGCGTGGCGGATGTTGTCGGCGGCGACGCGGTCCTTGAAGAGCCCCAGCGCCAGCGCGGTCCGGCCCAGCGCCGCGCCCAGGAAGAGCTCCCAGCGCCGCGGCAGGGCCGCGACGGCCAGACCCAAGGCGGCGAGCAGGCCGCGCAGGGGCCGGTTCAGCAAGAACCCCATCAGGCGACGGCGCGCTGTCCCGCGGCGGGGCGCACGATGCGCACGTCCAGGGCCTCGAGCAGGTCCTGCAGGGACTGCGAGCGCGAGTCGGTGCGCGCGTCGGCGAAGCGGCCCAGCGCCTGGCGGATGAGGACGAAGGCGTCGCGGTAGTGGTAGCCCGGCGCGGCGCGCATCATGTTGATGGAGCGGCGCTTGTAGTCGTCTAAAGTGCCGTAGAGCGGCATCTTGAAGGACTGCACGGCCTCCTTGACCTTCGCGAAGTCGTGCGTGCCCGGCTCGGCCATGTAGGTGCGCAGGAGGTCGGCGAAGAAGCCGCAGTGCCGGGCCTCGTCTTTGCTCAGGGCGTCCAGGACCTGCTTCAAGACCGGCTCCTCGACGGCGTCGCGCAGGCAGGAGTAGAAGACCTGGGTGGCCTTCTCCTGGATGACGGTGTAGACCGCCATCTGCATGGGGTCGGCGTGCGGGGCGTCGTAGGGCTTGCCGGTGGCGATGCGCATCTCTTTGGAGAGGTCCGCGTCGTCGACGCGGCCGGTGGCGCGCAGGTAGTTCTCGAGGGTGTGGGCGTGTCGGTCCTCGTCCGAGGTCCACTTGAAGACGAAGTGCAGCATCGCGCGGCGCGTGTCGAGCTCGACGTCGGGCAAGGACGGGTCGAGCTCGAAGAGGCGGTGGTAGGCCTTCGCGTAGCCCGGGATGTGGTCCTCGACGAGCATCGCGGTGCGCAGCGCGCTGAGCTGCTGGTCGGTCAGGAGCTCGGCCCGGATGTCCCCGTAGGCGAAGTCCGCGTAGCGGTTCCAGCCGGAGGTCTCGAAACGCCGCAGATATCGCTCGACGCAGTGACGGACTCCTTGGAGCAGGGCGGCTTTGGGCATATTTCTCCGGGGGCGGGGCGTTGGGGGGCGCGCCGCGAACAGGACTAGAAGCTCATTATAGCAAATCCCCGTCGACGGCGCCGGAGCGGACATGATTTAAGACGCTGGACAGGCCGTTCCAGTTTGGTACACTGGCGCCCGTGAGCCCTGCCCGCATGACGACCATCTTGGTCGCCGACGACGACCCGGTCGTCACCAAGCAGCTGGAACTCGCCCTCATCAAGAGCGGGTTCGCGGTCCTGACCTGCCCCGACCCGGGCCGCTTCCTCGACGAGGCGGAGGCCGCGCTGCCCGACCTCATTCTCCTCGACGTCGTCTTCGGGCCCCGCGACGGCCGGGACCTGTGCCGGGCCCTGCGCCGCTCGGCCGCCGCCAAGACCGTCCCCGTCATCTTGATGTCGGCGGTGCGCAAGGGCGCCGAGGACATGGTCGAGGGCCTCAAGGGCGGCGCCGACGACTACCTGGTCAAGCCCATCGAGCCCGCTCTGCTCTCGGCCAAGATCGAGGCGGTGATGCGGCGCTACGGCGCGCCCAAGGAGCTCGCCACCACCTTGAACCACTACGGGTTGTCCTTGAGCGTCATCGAGCGCAAGGTCAAGGCCGCCGGCAAGGACGTGAGCCTGACCCGCAAGGAGTTCGACCTGCTGACCGCGCTCTTACGCCGCCCGGGGCGCGTGCTGACCGCGCGGGACCTCTTGGAGAAGGTCTGGGGCTACGAGCCGGGCGAGTACGACGACCCGAACACCGTCCACGTCCACATCTCCCGCCTGCGCCGCAAGCTCGGGAAGTCCTTCTCCGACCGCCTGACCACGTTGGTCAACGTCGGTTACCGCCTCGACTGAAAGGCGGCGTCCACGGCGGCGCCGTGGGCTCTCTTCTCCTCGTCTGAAAGGTCCGACGCCTCGAAGGAGTTCCTAGCCAGGCGCGCGAGCGCCGCGGCCGGCAGCCCCAGGCCCTTGGCCAGCGCCCGGT
>SCTT01000358.1 GCA_004322435.1 bacterium | reverse complement strand
GGTAGCCGGCGAGGAAGTCCGAAGCGGCCAAGGGCTCGCCGGCGTAGACCAGCGCGTCTCCCCGATAGCGCCCCTTCTGAGGGTAATGGAGCCCCACCGGCAGGACCTTGAGCCCCAACCGGCCGCCGTGCCTGTGCTCGAGCTCGAGCGCCATCCGCGCCGGGCCGCTCTTGAACGGCCGCAGGGCCGGCTCGTCGTAGGTGATGCCCTCCGGGAAGATGAGGACGGCTCCGCCCGGGGAGAGCGCCGCGAAGACCGCCTCGAAGGTGGCCGCCACGCTGCGCATGGCGCGGGGGTCGTCCGAGGCCCGGTTGACGGGAATGACGCCCAGCCGCCGCAGGAGCCAGGCCGCTGGCGGGAAACGGAACAGGGCCGCGGTGGCGACGATGGAGAAGCGCCTGGGGAGGAGGAGGGCCGCCACCGCGGCGTCCGCCAGCGAGTTGGGGTGGTTCGCTACGATGAGGAGCGGGCCGGAGGCCGGGACCCGGTCCCCCCCCATTAGTTCCAAGCGCCGGAAGTAGAAGCCCAGGGCCGCCACCAGGAGCCCGCGCGCCGCCGCCGCGACCATGGCGGGAGGATACCTGTTTCCGGCCCGGATTTGCGGGAACCCGGCCCCCGCCGCGGTGTCTCAGAGTGTAAGAAAGCCGGGGGGCGCGCCGTAAGGAGAGGGAGGAGGAAAGAAGACTATGCCGCTAGGACTGCATGCCAAGATCGACATCGAGCCCGGGAACATCATGGCCAGCCGGTGGACGCACGACATGGCCAACGTGTTCTGCCGGGCGCGGCTCAAGCTGGATTTGGACTGGAGGGCGGGCCGGTTTACGGCCTGCGACCCGTCGGCCTTTCGAAGATGAGGATTTCCACTCCCGCCAGCTGGCCCCGGCGGGTCAGCGCGTAGCCTTCGGGGCCCAGCCGCGCCTCGACCCAGGCCTGGTAAGGGTGCTTGGAGCCCGTGCGCGGCACGACGAGCAGGAACCGCCCGGAGGGCGTCAGGACGCGGGCCGCCAAGGCCTCGGTGTACTGGGCCGCCCACGGGACGGGGAGCTTCGGCAGGGGCACGAGCCGGCCCGCCAACGGGTAGTAGGCCTGCGGGGCGAAGAGGGAGGCGAGGGTCTCCGGGTCGGCGAGCCAGCCCGGCTCCTCGGACGGCAAGAAGGACGACGGCACGAGGACCGGGGTCCCCGGCGAGGCGACGGCGTCCCGCGTCGCGGCGGCGGCGCCGCGCAGGTCCTCGAAGGAATGGTGCGGGCCGGCATACGACCAGACCGAGGCCGCCGCGAGGACGAGGGCCGCCAAGGCCCGCGCGCTCCGGGTCCCCGCCGCCCCGAGGAGCGCGCCCGCGAGCAGGGCCCGCCCCGGCACGAACCACAGGATGTAGCGCGCGATGAAGAAGCGCCACGGGCCCACGCGCGACGCGGCGAAGAGGGCGACGGGCGCCGCGACCGCCCAGGCGAGCACGAACAGCCCGACGTCCCTCCGGGGCAGGGGGGCGCGCAGTCCGGACTTGAGGAGGACGGCGCCGAGGAGGGCGGCGGCCGCCGCCGCATAGGGCGCCGGGAACAACACCTGGCCCAGCGCCGTCCAGGGCGGCGCCGCGACCCAGAGGAGCGAGCCCCGCCCGGACCACGTCGCGGCGGCGCGCAGCCCCATCGGGACGAGCAGCGCCGCGAGCCCTGCGGCACACGCCGCGAGCTGTCGGCGGGAGGCCCCCCCGTGGAGGGCGGTGAAGGCGATGAAGACGACGGCGGCGGCGGCGAACACGATATGGCAATACACCATCGCGGCCGCGCAGAGGACGAAGGCGGCCGAGAAGCGCCGGTCCCCCCCTTGCAGCCAACGCACCAGGGCGGCGAGCGCGGCGAGCATGAAGAACAGCGCAAGGGCGTAAGGGCGCGCCTCTACGGCGTAGAACGACGCCTCCGAGGAGGCCACGAAGGCCAGTGCCGCCAGCCAGGCCGTCTCGTCGTCGAACAGGCGCTTCGCCGTCGCGAACAACATCGCCGCCGCCCCGGCCATGGCCGCCAGCGAGGGCAGGCGCAGGGCCGCCTCCCCGCCTCCCAGGACGGCGACGACGGCCCACTCGACGAACAAGTAGAGCGGGGACCAGGGCTGGAAGCGGACCGAGCGCTCCAAGGCCAGCGGCAGGCCGTCCTTGACGACCCACCAGGTGTAGGTCTCGTCCCGCCAGAGGCAGGACGTCAGCGGGGGCAGCCAGAGCGCGGCCGCCGTCGCGACGACGAGCGCCGGCAGGAAACGGGGCGAGGCGAGGAGGCGGGACAGGGGGCCTACCAGGACGCCGGCTTGTAGTCCTTCAGGAACTTCCCCCATTCGTGGAAGCCCGTGTTGGCCCCGTTGAGGACGGGGTCGAGCACCCGGGCCGCCCCGTCGACGATGTCGAGCGGCGGCTGGAAGTCGTGGACGGCCTGCTTCATCAAGGTGAGGTGCTGCGGGTCCTCGTCGGTGACCCAGCCGGTGTCCACCGCGTTCATGTGGATGCCGTCCTTCACGTACTCCTTGGCCGCGGTCAGCGTCATCATGTTGAGCGCGGCCTTGGCCATGTTCGTGTGGGGGTGCTTTTCAGTCTTCGTGCCGCGCGAGAACACCCCCTCCATCGCCGAGACGTTGACGACGTGCTTGTCGCGCTCGGGCGAGCGGAGCATCAAAGGCTTCAAGCGCGCGTTCAGGATGAAGGGAGCGACGGCGTTGACGAGGTGCACCTCGAGCATCTCGGCGGTCGCCACCTCGGCGAGCCCCAGGCGCCAGGTGTTGCGCCGGCGCAGGTCCACCTGCTGGAGGTCGGCGTCGAGCGCGCCTTCGGGGAACGCCTCGGCGGCCAGCGACTCCTCGTCGTCGTGCGTGTAGGGGACCATCGCGAGGGCGGCGCTGGCGCGCAGGCCCACCGCGGTGCGGCGCCCGCTCCAGACCTGCACGGCGCCCTCGGCGCCGTGCGGGGCCTCGAGGGCCAGCTGCCCGCCCAAGGACCCCAAGAGGCGCGTGCGGTCGGCCAAGAGCGCCCGCTGCTCGGGCGGCAGAGAAGAGCTCGGCAGGGCCTCGAGGGCCTGCAGGTGGCCGTACCAGCCCGGCGGGCGGCGCACCGTCTGCGCCGCGTTGTTGACGATGAAGTCGAGGCGCGGCAGGGTCGCCTCGAGGTGCCGGGCCAATAGCTCCACGGACGGAGCGTGGCGCAGGTCCAGGCCGTGGACGACCAGGCGGTCCTTCCACTCGGAAAAGTCGGCCTCGCGCGCGTAGCGCTGGGCCGAGTCGTGCGGGAAGCGGGTCGTCGCGACGACGGTCGCACCGGCGCGCAAGAGCTTCAAGCCAATCTGGAAGCCGATCTTGACGCGCGAGCCGGTGACGAGGGCGACCCGCCCCGAGAGGTCGGCCGACTGGAAGCGCTTGTCGTAGTTGAAATCGGCGCAGTCGGGGCAGAGCGCGTCGTAGAAGAAGTGCATCTTGTCGAAGTCGGCCTTGCAGCAGTAGCAGTGGCGCGGCGTCGAGAGCGTCCTCCAGGCGCGGCGCGGGTCCCCCGGGGGCACGTAGCCGGGGGCGGTGAACACCTTCTCGCCGCGGGCCTGGCGGATGCCGGTCTCCGAGCGCGACACGCGGTCGGCCTGCTTCTCCGCCTTATGGAGCTTCTTGCGGTTGCGCCGCGACATCGCGATGAGCTCGGGGCGCGACGGGCGCGACACGCGGCCGGCGGCGCGGATGAGGCGCAGCCGCTCGGGCTGGGGGAGCGTGAAGAGGAAGTCCGGCGTCCGCGTCAACGCTTCAAGCGTATCGGCGGTCCGGCTCAGCTCTTCGGGGGAGAGGGACGCGGGCTTGGCCGCGGTCCCGGGAGCGTCGTCCATCGTCGTATATTGTAGCAAGAGGAAGGGCCGGGCCCCGTCGGGGCCCGGCCCTGTCTACCCTCTCCCGCTTGCGGGAGAGGGCAGGGGTGAGGGCTACTGGGCGGACGCCACCAGCACGCCCGTCCCGCCGAGGCGCCCCGCGTCGATCATCCCCGCGCCCTGCTGCTCGGGCTTGAGGCCCGCCAGGGGCTTGGCCGCCCCCGCGAGCATCCTCTGCACGCCCGCCGGCCCACGCGCGCCCAAGGACACCGCCAGCGCCGCGAGGCCGGCCACGTGCGGGGTGGCCATGGAGGTCCCGGAGATGGTGTTCGTGCCGCCGCCCGGCCAGCTCGAGAGGACCTGGTGGCCGGGGGCGATGAAGTCGACTTGAGGCCCCGTCGTCGAAAAGAAGGCCAACGAGTCGTTTGAGGCGCTGGCGCTGATGGCCAGCACGCCGTCGTAGCGCGCCGGGGCCGACACCTCGGCCTCGGGGTCGTTGCCCGCCGCCGCGACGATGACCACGCCGGCCGCGAGGGTCTTCTTCACCGCCGCCTCGAGGGCCTCGCTGTGCGGCCCGCCCAGGCTCATGTTGACGACCTGCATGCGGTTCTCGACGGCCCACTCGAGGCCCTTGATGATGGAGGCGAACGTGCCGTTGCCCTCGTCGTCTAAGACCTTCACCGCGTAGAGGGAAGCCTGCGGGGCGACGCCGACGACCTCCTTCGAGGCCCCGGCGACGGTGCCGGCGACGTGCGTCCCGTGGCCGTGCCCATCCTTATAAGAGCCCCCCTCCTGGGCGGAGTTGAAGCCGCCCTTGAAGTTGGCCTTGAGAGCCGGGTGCGTCGCGTCGATTCCGGTGTCGAGGACGGCGACGCGGACCCCGGCCCCCATCGTTCGGGACCAGGCGCCGGCGGCGTTCACGCGCTCGATGCCCCAGGGCATCTTGCTCGCCGCCTCTGCCGAGACCGGGCGGGCCGCGCCGACGCCGGGGACGGCCACCGCGCCCCGGCGCAGGAAGTCGCCGACCGCGGGCATCGCGGCGTTGGCGGAGACGAGCCAGTTGCGGGGCTTGTCCTCCTCGATGGTCATCACGCCGCGCAGGCCCTTCATCAGGGTCTTGACGTTCGACCAGGAGGCGGGGACCGCGAAATTTCCGGCCGTGGGGAACTCGGCCTCGACGCCGTCCACGAGGGCCAGCTCGCGGAGCACCTTGCCGCCGGCCTGCTCGATGGCGGCGATGCGCTGTTCCTTTGTGACGGACGGCTGGAAGGTGACGACCTTGACGACGGGATCGGCGTGGGCGAAGGACGAGAGGGTGAGGACCGCGAACAGCGCCAGCAGCAGCTTCAGTGACTTCGGCATGACCACCTCCAACTTCCCCCTCGCGTCTTGAAGGGCCCAGATGCGCCCTAGGCCCTTCGGTACAGCTTAGGTCCCGAAGGTCCCAGCCGTAAGGCCCATGGGGCCTAGTAAGGACTAGGTAAAGAGACCTAGGTTGTTGAAAAGGCCCCGACGGAGAGGTTTCAGCGGAACAAGTCGAAGGCTATCTTAAGGAA
Source organism: bacterium (assembly GCA_004322435.1). GTDB lineage: Bacteria > Elusimicrobiota > Elusimicrobia > UBA1565 > UBA1565 > SCTT01. The sequence continues at coordinate 3,789 of SCTT01000358.1, read as the reverse complement.
GAGCCCCGCGCAGATGAGGGCGATGGCCGGGCGGATGGCCGCGGCGCCGCGCTTAAGCCCCAGATGAGCGCCCACGAGGTGCCCCGCGACGCTGACAACGCCCATGGCGACGCCCAGCGGGATGTTCACGCGGCCGGCCAACAAGAATGAGACGAGGGCCGCGACGTTAGAGGCGAGGTTCACCGCCTTGGCATAACCGGTAGCATGCATCAGGTCGTAGCGGCAGAAGCGAGCGAAGCCCAACGCCAAGAAAGTCCCCGTGCCGGGGCCGAAGAAGCCGTCGTAGGCTCCCACGGGGAAGGCGACGCCCACGGTGCGGGCCTTGAGGTCCGCGGGTGCGAGTTCATGCGAGCGGTCCTCTAGCCCGAAGTGGTGTTTGGAAAGGACAGACCAAGCGACGAAGGGCAGCACGCCGAGCATGAGCGGCCGGATCCACTTGGGGTCGAGCAGCAAAGCCAGCCCCGAGCCCGCCGCGGAGCCCACGAGCGCCGCGACGACCATCGGTACCACCGCGCCCCGGTCGAGCGACAGAGTCTTGAAGTAGCGGACGACCGAGGCCACGGTGCCGATGGCGGAGGCGCACTTGTTGGTGCCGAGCACGAGCCCCGGCGGCAGGCCGACGGCCAGATAGGCCGGCAGGGTGATGAGGCCGCCGCCGCCCGCCAGGGAGTCGAGGACTCCGGCGAGGAAGACGAGCAAGGACAGGACGGCGAGCTGGGCCGCGGAGAAGGAATCCACGGCGGTCAGTCTACTACAGCGCTTCGACCCACTTCGCCATGTCGGTGTAGGAGAGCATCTCGGCGGCGTTGCGCATGGCGGGGCTGGGGTGCTTGGGGTCGAATTGGAACTGGCCGGTCATCCGATTGACCTCGATGGCCGAGCCGTCGCCGCCGTCGTCGTGGCCGTGCATCATCTCGTGGAACATCACGGTCATCTGGCCGAGGGTGCCCAGGGCCGCGAAGCTGTCGCCCACCTTGATGACGCCGCTGTAGGTCGCGAGGATGTTGGTGGGCATGTCGGGGTCCCAACCGACCGGCCACAGCGCGCGGCCGCCTTCCTTCTCGCTGACCTGTTCCTTAAGGAACTTGACGAGGCCCTTCACTTCGCCGGTGCTCCCGGCGCCCTCGGGAGCCTTGTAGGCGGTCCAGAGCATGCGCGCGTAGGACTCGCGCGCGACCGAGGCCGAGACCTTGGCGGCCGTGATGGCCTCGATGCGCGCCTTGGCGAGCTCGTCTTCGGTGGGCGGGCGCTTCTCGTTTAAGGGCACGCCGTTTAAATCGCCCGGGCGCCGCGACTTGGCCCCCGGCGTCGCGGTCAGCTGCTCGAGCGCGCCGGCGCCGGCGCGCCCGCCTCCGAAGCCCAGGCGCTTGTCGTCGGCGGGGAGCTTCGGGGGGCGGCCGTCGCGCTGGGACTCGGCCAGCTCGGTGATGCGGGCGTTCTGGGCGGCGACGGAGCCCGTGGGGCCGAGGATGCCGGCCTTCTTGAGCGCGCCTTCCTTGGCCTTGAGCTTGGACTCGGCCTTCTTCATCACGTCGGCCAGGTCCCCGAGGGTCATCCCCTCGTCGAAGCCCTCCGCGCGCGCGGGCGGGGCGCTCAGGAGCAAAGCGGCGGCTAAAAGGACCGGCACGCGGCTAGGTTAGCTTGGGGGGCGGGGCAAGGACGAGGCCCCGAAGGCCCTGGGCGCGGTGGGACCCGCGACCTAGGTTGTTATACTAGAGGCATGGCCGTCGTCGTCGCCGGAGCGAGCGGGTTCGTCGGGCGGGCCCTCGTCGCGCGCCTAGTCAAAGGCGGCCGCGCCGTGCGCGCGCTCTCGCGCTCCGAGGGCAACCCCTGGGGCCCCACGGTCAAGGCCGTGCGCTGGGACCCGGCCGACGCGCAGGGCGCCTGGCGCTCCGAGCTCAAGGACGCGGAGGCCGTCATCAACCTGTGCGGCGAGAACATCGCCGCCGGCCGCTGGACGGCGGCGCGCAAGAAGGCCATCCTCGACAGCCGCGTGGACGCGACGACCGCCTTGGCCCGAGCCCTGCCCGCCGGCGGCGTGCTGGTCAACGTCTCCGCGGTCGGCTACTACGGCGCGCGCGGGGACGAGGTCCTCACCGAGTCCTCCGCGCCGGGCGAAGGCTTCCTCGCCGACGTCTGCCGCCGCTGGGAGAAGGCGGCGACGGAGAACGCCCCCGCGGGCGCGCGCGTGGTGCTGGCGCGCCTGGGCGTGGTGCTCGGGCCCGGCGGCGGCGCGCTGCCGCGGATGGCGCTCCCCTTCAAGCTTTTCGCCGGCGGGCCGGTGGGCGACGGGAAGCAGTGGATGCCCTGGGTCCATCTGGATGACGCAGTGGGAGCCCTCGTGCACGCCGCGGAGACGAAGGCCCTCTCGGGACCCGTCAACGTGGTGAGCCCGGAGGCCGCACGCAACGGCGACGTGTCGCGCGCCCTGGGCGCCGCTCTGGGCCGCCCCTGCTGGCTGCCCGCGCCGGCCTTCGCCTTTAAGATCGCCCTCGGCGAGATGTCATGCCTGCTCCTCGACAGCCAGCGCGTCGAACCCGCCGCGCTCCATGCCTCGGGCTACCGCTTCGCGCGGCCGCTCGTCTACGAGGCGCTCAAGGCGTCCTTCTAGAGGAGCCCGTCGAGGTACTCGGTCAGGCCGTCCAGCGCCTGACGCGGGATGGCGTGCACCCCTTCGAACTCGACGAAGCGCCCCTGCCAGCCGGCGGCGGTCAAGGACTCATGGAGCTTCTTGGCGCCCCCGAACCCCAAGATGGGGTCCACCGTCCCGTGGCTTTGGAAGTAGGTCAGGCCTTTGCGCGCCGGGGCCCGCGCCGCCAACGACGGCGCGTCCACGAGGTTGCCGCTTAAGAGAAACGTCCCGCGCGGCGCGGCGGGGGCGGCCAAAGCCAGTTCCACCGAAAGCATCGCGCCCTGCGAGAAGCCGCCGACGATGAGGCGGTCCCAGGGCACCTCAAGCGCCGAGACGAGGGCCAGCACCGCGTCGCGCGCCTCGTCCATCCCCTCGGGGCGCAGGCCCGAGAGGTCGAAGGCGCCTTCGCCCCGCTCATAGCCGGCCAGGCGCTCCTCGTTGATGGGGAACCACGCCCGCCCTCCCCAGGGAAGTTGGAGCGGCCCGTTCGGGAAGACCCAGCGCAGGGGCCCCTTGAGGTCGAGCTCCATCGCGAGGCCCGCCAGGTCGCGCATGTCGGCGCCGTAGCCGTGCAGGCAGAGCGCGACCGGCGCGTCGGCCGAGGCCGGGAACTCGACGGCTTCGAGCGTGCCGAGCCGGCGCACGCGCGGCTGAGCGAGGGACTTCACGCCCCGATTCTATGAATTACTTGCGCGCCAGGTTCTTGACGTCGAGCTCATAGAGCCCGCCCGGGGCCTTCGTCACCTTGCCGTCCCCGGCCGGAGGGTCGTTGGGCGCCGTCAGCGTCGCCGCCGCGTAGATGCGGCAGAAGCGGTCCTCGCCGACGCCCGGGTTCTTGCCCCCCCAGGAGTTGCGCGTCAGCATGGTCGCCTTGCCCTTCTCCTCCGCCAGGCCCGTGACGAGAAAGGCGTGGTTCGAGTCGTCGAGGTCCGGGTCGTCGGGCTGGCTGCCCCATTCCTGCGCGCCGCCCAGGCCCATCGAGATGGCCACCGGCCGGCCCTTCTCGAGCTGGCCGCGCACCCAGGCGCCCGCCTTCTTCCCCGCCGCGCGGCAGAGCTTGGGGTCCTTGGCCGTGTCGGAGGTCGGCTTGTGGCGCGAGAACGAGGCCTCGGCCTTCTTGAACCCCGCCAAGGCCTTCTTGACGAGATCGGAAGAGC
>SCTT01000357.1 GCA_004322435.1 bacterium | reverse complement strand
GCTCTATCCGCTCTCGCCGGCGACCTTCGAGGCCGAGACCGGCTGCCCGCCGGCCGTGCTCAAGGCCGCCAAGCGGGTGCACCTGTTGGCCTGCGGCACCGCTTATCATGCCGGGCTCATCGGCCGCTATCTGGTCGAACAGCTCTGCGGCGTCCCCGCCGAGGCCGAGACGGCCTCCGAGTTCCGCTACCGCGACCCCATCCTCCCGCCGGACACCTTGGTCGTCGCCATCAGCCAGTCCGGCGAGACCGCCGACACCTTGGCGGCCGTCCAGCTCGCCAAGCAGAAGGGCGCCAAGGTCCTGGCCGTCTGCAACAGCGTGGGCTCGGCCTTGACCCGCGCGGCCGACTACAACCTCTACACGCGCTGCGGCCCCGAGTACGGCGTCGCCTCCACCAAGGCCTTCGTCGGCCAGCTGGTGGCGCTCGACGTGTTCGCGCTGTATCTGGCGCTGGCGCGCGGCAAGATGGACGACGTCCAGGCCAAGGCCTTCGTCGACGAGCTCTCGCACATGCCGGTCCTGGTGCGCACGGCCCTGGCGCTCAACGACGAGACCCAGCGCATCGCGAAGCTCTACGAGAAGAAGCGCGACTTCCTCTACATCGGGCGCCACGTGAACTTCCCGCTGGCCCTCGAGGGCGCGCTCAAGCTCAAGGAGATCTCCTACATCCACGCCGAGGGCTACGCCGCCGGCGAGATGAAGCACGGCCCCATCGCCCTCATCGACGAGGACGTCCCGGTCGTGGCCATCTGCACCGAATCGCGCATCCTCGACAAGACGCTCTCGAACGTCGAGGAGGCCAAGGCGCGCGGCGCCAAGACCATCGCGGTCGCCACCGAGGGGGACAAGCGCCTCCTGAGCCTCGTGGACCACGTGCTCTACGTCCCGAGGGCCTCCGAGTTCCTCGCCCCCATCTTGAGCGTGGTGCCTTTGCAGCTGTTGGCCTACCACATCGCCAATCTGCGCGGCGCCGACGTGGACCAGCCGAGGAACCTTGCCAAGAGCGTCACGGTCGAGTAAGGCGGCCCCGCTGTCGGTCGGCCTCGACATCGTCGAGATCGCCCGCATCAAGAAGGCCGGCACCCCCGCGTTCCTCAAGCGCGTGTTCTCGCGCTCCGAGATCGCCTACTGCCAGGGCAAGAAGAGCCGCTGGCAGCACTTCGCCGTGCGCTTCGCGGCCAAAGAAGCCGTCTACAAGGCCCTGAACCTCGAGGGCGTCGCCCTGCGCGACATCTCGGTGGCGCGCGACGCCGACGGGCGGCCCAGCGTGGTGCTCAAGGGCAAGCGGATGCCCTCGATCGCGCTGTCCTTGTCCCACTCCGACCACTACGCCGCCGCGGTCGCCGTAAGGTCGTGAGCACGTTCTCGCTCTCCGCGCTGCGCCATTGGCTCCCGAAACGGCCGCGCGACGGCCACAAGGGCGACTTCGGCCACGTCCTCGTCGTCGCCGGCTCGCGCGGGATGACCGGCGCGGCCGTCTTGGCCGCCCGCGGCGCGCTGCGCTCGGGGGCGGGCCTGGTGACTTTGGCCGTCCCGGGCTCCCAGCAGCCCGTCGTCGCGGGTCATTTGGTCGAGGGGATGACCCTGCCCCTGCCCGAGTCCTCCTCCGGCTTCGTGCGCGCCGACGCGGTTGCGGCGCTGATGGCCGCCCACGAGAAGCGCCGTTTCACCGCCTTGGCCGTCGGCCCGGGCTTGGGCTCGGGGCCCGAGACCGGCCGCGCGGTGCTGGGCATCCTGTCGAGCCTGAAGCTGCCCGCCGTTTTGGACGCCGACGCCTTGAACCTGCTGGCCCTGCATCCGCGGGGCGAGGTGAAGACCCTGGTCGCCGGGCGCGGCGCCCCCGTCGTCTACACGCCGCATCCCGGCGAGATGGCGCGGCTTTTGCGGCGCAAGGTCGACGCCGTCAACGCGGACCGCTCCGCGGCGGCGCAGGACTTCATCGAAGAATTGGGCGGCGTGTGCCTGCTCAAGGGGCGGCATACGGTTATCGCGGGGGAAGGGCGGCTGTGGGTCAACCCCACCGGCAACCCGGGCCTGGCCAAGGGCGGCACCGGCGACGCTTTGACCGGCCTCATCGCGGGGCTGTGGGCCCAGCGGGTCGCGGCTTCCTCGGGCGACCCGGATTCGGGCTTCGAGGCCGCCTGCCTGGGCGCTTACCTCCACGGCTACGCCGCCGACGAGGCGGTGCGGAAGTTCACCGACAGGTGCTTGCTGGCGTCGGACGTGTTGGACGCGCTGCCCGCGGCCTTCCGTAAGCTCGGTGCCTAGCCGGCGGCTGTTGGCCGACGAGACGGCCACCCGGACGGCGGGAGGGAAGCTCGCGCGCCTCGTGAAGCCCCCTCTGTTCGTGGCCCTCAAGGGCGAACTCGGCGCCGGCAAGACCACCTTCGCCGGCGGCTTCGCGGCGGGCCTCGGCCACAAGGGCGCCGTCGCCAGCCCCACCTTCGCGATGGTCAACGAGTACCGCAAGCTCACCCCGCGCGTCGTCCACATGGACCTCTACCGCGCGGGGCCGCTGGATTTGCCCGGGCTCGCCCTCGAGGAATACTTCGAGGACGCCGGCGCCGTCTGCCTCGTCGAGTGGCCTGAGAACGCGGGAGACCTCCTTCCCAAAGACCGTTTGGAAGTGACCCTGCACCACGCCAAAGAAGGCCGGACGTTGGCCTGGCACGGCACGGGCGCGCGCTCGAAGGCGCTGGCGGCGAAATGGCGGCCTTGAAGGGGCTCATCCTGGCCGTGGACACCGCCGGAGACGGCGTCTCTTTGGCCCTCTCCGACGGGAAAAAGACCTGGTCGTTGCGCCGCCAGACCAAGGCCGCCGACGAGGCCCTGTGGCCCGCCCTCGACTCCCTCCTTAAGAAGGCCAAGGCGCGGCTCTCCGACCTCAAGGGCGTCGCCTGCGTCACCGGCCCCGGGCGCTTCACCGCGGTGCGCATCGGCGTGACCTTCGCGGACTCTTTGGCCCGCGCCCGCGGCCTCCCCGTCGTCGGGCTGACGCGCTTCGAGGCCTTCGCCCCGCGCCTGAAAACCCCCGGCCGCTTCGGCCTGGTGGTGCCCACCTTCCGCGAGGAATCCTACCTCCAGCTCTGGACCGAAGAGGGCCCCGCCGCCCCGCCCACGTGGGTCGCCGCCGGGGGTCTGCCCGCGGCCCTGGCCGGGGCCGTTCAAATCGACGCCTCTCCGGCGTCCGCCAAGGACCTGCTCGCTCCCGCCCGCGCCCTCCTCGCCAAGAAGCGCCGGCCCCCGCTGCGCCCGCTGTATCTTAAGCCCGCCAACTACGCCAAATGATCGTCCGCAAGGCGCGCCCGGAGGACCTCGACGCGCTGGCGGAAATCGAAGCCTCCCAGCCCTCCTCCGCCGGCTGGACCAAGACCCAATTCGCCGCCGAGCTGGCCCGCGAGAATTCCCTGCTGTTGGTCTGCGAGCTCGACGGGCGCCCCGCGGGCCTCCTGGCGGCCTGGCTCGTCGGGACCGAGGCCCAGCTCTTCACCGTGACGGTGGCCCCCGCGCA
>SCTT01000038.1 GCA_004322435.1 bacterium | reverse complement strand
TTCGCGCGGGCCACCGCGTCGTTGGCGGCGTCCTGAAGGCGCTTGGTCTGGAGGGCCAGCTCGGCGGCCGCGCGGTCGCGCTGCGCCTTCGCGTCGCGGTACTCCTGGGCGAGGTCGGGGGGCGCCCCCGTCCCCGCGGGGGCCGCCGCGGCGGGAGACAGAAGGATGATGAGCAAAAGGCCCCTCACCCCCCTAGGGTAGGGGGGAAGGGCTAGAACTTCAAGAGGTCGGTGGCGTAAATCTGGTCGTTGACGACCAGGTTGAAGGCGGTGCCGCCGGCCTCGCCGAAGACCGCGACCCGGTCCGTCAGCAGCGCGGACCAGTCCCGGAACGTCCGGCCGGGCCAGCAGAAGATGACGACCTTCTCATGGTGGTCGGGGAGCTGACGGCGCAGCTCCCCGCGGAGGAACTCGGCCTTCACCTCGTTTTCCTTGAAGAGGTACACCGCCGCGTCCGGCCAGCGCCGCACCACCTTGCCGAGCTTGTGCATCGCCGTGTTGCCGCACTCGACCCAGTGGGTCACCGTCCCCGCGGCGTCGACGCCCAAGAGGTCGGGGTAGAACTCCTGCCCTTCGAGCGCCGGATGGTTGTGCCGGGCGTCCAAGGCCAGGTCCTGGTCCCAGAAGGCCAGGTAGGCGGCGAGCTTGAGCGCCAGGTGCTCGGGCGTCTCGTTCTCGATGCAGGCGAAGACCAGCCGGCGCTCGCCGCCGTTGACGGACATCTCGGCGCGGATGCGGTGGGGAGCGGGCATGGGCCCGATTCTATTACACTTGCCCGAATGGCCGTCGACAAGAGCGTCCCGGAAGTCGCCTGGCCCACGCTGGCCGTCTGGGCCGGGGTGCTCGCCGGCATGGCGGGGACCTTCGCGCTGGGAGCTTCGCACGCCGTGCCGGCCTGGGCCGCCGGCCTGGCCGCCACGGCCTTCGCCTTCTGGGCGTTCACGCCGATGCACGACGCCGCCCACGGGTCGGTGTCGCGCCGCCCCTGGCTCAACCGCCTGGTCGGCGAGACGAGCGCCGTCGTCCTCGGCGGCCCCTACGCCGCCTTCCGCCACGCGCACCTGACGCACCACCGCTTCACGAACGAAGTCGGCCGCGACCCGGACCGCTGGACGGGGCTGGGCCCGTGGTGGCAGCTGCCGCTGCGCTGGGCGACCATCGAGCCGCACTACTACGTCTTCTACGCCCGCGAATGGGACCGCCGGCCCGCCGAGGAGCGCGCGGCGTTCCTGGCCTCCTGGGCGGTCCAGGCAGCCCTGCTCTGGGCGCTCGGCTGGGACGCGCTGTGGTTCTGGGTGCTCCCGGCTCGGGCGGCGATGTTCCTGCTCGCCTTCTCCTTCGACTGGCTGCCGCACCAGCCCTACGCCGCGCTGCAGTCCGAGGACCGCATCCGCGCGACGCACGTGACCTCGTTGCCGCTCTTGACGCCCCTGTGGCTGTGGCAGAACTACCACCTGATCCACCACCTATACCCGGCCGTGCCCTGCTACCGCTACGCGCGGGTGTGGGAGGAGGAAGGCGAGGCGCTCAAGGCCAAGGGCGCCCGCGATCTGTGGGAGGAGTGGGCCGGGCCCCGACCGACCTAGTCGAGCAGCCGGTCGATCAAACCGACTTCGTTCTTATCCACCCAGAAGCCCCGGCAGGCGGGGCAGAAATCCACCCGCAGGAGCCTGTTCAAGAGGCCCCGGTTGGTCATCCCGCCGCCGCAGCGGGCGCAGGGGCGGTCCGACTTGCGCGGGTCGGTCTCTTCTTCGATCGCCGCGCGGAGCTTGTCCGGGGACTTGGCGACGGCCTCGAGCTCGCCGGCGTCGTACCAGCGGCCGCCGCATTCGGGGCACTCGTCCACGGTGACGGCCCCGGCGGCGACCTCGTTGAGTCCTACATAGGGGCACTTCGGGCAATCGGCCATGCGCGGATTATAGCCGTTAACACCCCCGCACTTGACGCTCCCCGCGAATCGAGGCACACTGGGGGCGTGACCCTCCTCCAGGAGTTCGAGGCCCTGCTCGGGCCCGAGCGCACGGCGAAGGTGTACGCGCGCCTTGCGCCGTACAAGCCCCATTGGGACCGCGCCGTCCAGGCCGCCTCCGAGCTCTACCCGCGCGACTGGGCCGGCATCTTGGTCGCCTTCATCGCCTTCGTCTTCGTTTGGCGCTTCGGGAGCCTGATGACCCGGCAGACGCGCCTGATGGAGCGCCAGACCGAGCTGCTCGAGGTGCAGACCGCGGCCGCCTCCGAAGCGCGCGAGGCCGCGCGCGAGACGGCCCGGGCCCGCCTGCGCGCCTCGCTGTGGCGCGTGCAGGACATCCTCAAGCCCGCGGCGATGAAGGAAGCCTCCGCCCTCACTCCGGACCGCCGCGGCGCGCCCGTGCGCGAGGCCCGCATCGTCCTCGAGGAGGAGGAGCTCAACCCCGCCCTGCTCTCCGACGGGGAGTCCGCCATGGCCTGGCGCAGCGCCCTGGCCGCCGCGCGGCTGGCCGAGGAGACCGCCGTCCAACCCGAGACGGACGCCAACTTCTTTCTGATGCAGGCCGAGCGGGTGCGCCGGGACCTGATGGTGGTGCGCTCGCGCCTGGCCCCCGAGTCGGCCGAGCCGCAGGCGCCGGTCGTCCAGGCCCAGGCGCCGGCGCCGGCCCCGTCGGGACCGCCGCCGGAGTCCTCCCCCCTCCCCAAGCCCACGGCGGGGATGGCGAAGTAAGCGAT
>SCTT01000356.1 GCA_004322435.1 bacterium | reverse complement strand
CGGCGGTGCCGGGGGCGGAGCCGTCGGGCTTGCGAGCGACGATGAGGCCGTAGACCGCGCCGACCGCGGCCAACGCGACGCTGGCCAGGGGGTGGAAGTACGCCATCGCGGAGGTCGCGACGCCGCCGGCCGAGGCTAGGGCCACGGTCGGGGCCGCGAAGAGCGCGCCCGCGACGGCGAGGATGCCCACCGCGGCGATGACGCCGGCGCGCGAGACGGAGCGCTTCGGGGCGGCGGGGGCGTTCGGCGCCGCGGGCTCGGTGACGCCGGAGCGCGGGGTCAGGGACGCGGAGGCCAAGGAGGCCGAGCGCGCGGAGGGAGCGCCCGCGACGACGTCGCCGGCGGCGCGGCGCAGGGCCCCGCCGTCGAAGGCCAGGTCCAGGCTCTGTGACAGCGAACCCCGGCCGGACTTCGCCGCGGACAGCGAGCCGCCCAACGTTTCGAGGGTCCCGCGCGAGCCGGCCACGTCGGCGGCCGTCGGCGCGCTCAGGTTCCCGATGAGGGCCAGGTCCGCGACGGCGGCGGGGAGCGCGGCCGCGACGGAGGCGGCATCGGCCCTGCTTGCCGCGGCCGCCGCGACGGCGGCGCGGGGCAGGACCGGCGCGGGGCTGAGCGCAGGGGCGAGGCTCGGGGCGAACGTCGGGAGCGCCGAGGGGGCGAAGGACGGGGCCGAGAGCGTCGGCGTGCGCAGGCCCAGCGCGGCGGCGCCGACGTTCGGCGCGACGACGGGCGCGCGCACGGGGGCGGCGACGACCTGGGCGGCGGCCTCGTAAGGGGCGGTGCCGGCGGAAAGCAGGGCGACGGTGACGGCGAGGGCGGGGCGGAGGTTTCTCATAGGGGTCCATGATACCCCGTGCCTGTCTTAAGACGTATAGAGCGAAAGGCCCTTCGTCCTCCGGCATCGGACCTACCCGGAACGACACCCTTGGACTGACCCGTGGTAGGATACGGGTATGAGGACCTGGCGCCCCGCCTTAGGCGTCTTCCTTTCGGCCGCCGCGCTCGGCTGTTCGGCCTACGCCCCGCGGCGGCCTTCCCCGGCCCTGCTCGTCACGGGCGCCGGCGTGTTCGGCCATCCGGGGGCCGACTGCCTGCTCGTCCGGGACGGCCGGGTCGCCGCGGTCGGCCGCGCCGCCGACCTCGCCGGCCAGGCCCTGGGCGCGGCCCACGTCGACGGCGGGCCGGGGCTGCTGCTGCCGGGCCTCCATGACGCGCACCTGCACCTCTTGGACGGCGGGCTCTCGCTGTCGCAGGCCGACCTGGGCCCGGCCAAGAGCGAGGCCGAGGCCGTGGAACTGGCGCGCGCCTGGGCCGCCAAGAACCCCGCGGGGGCGGTGCGCGGGCGCGGCTGGAGCTACGACATCATGCCGGCGGGCTCCTATCCGACCCGCGCGGCGCTCGACGCGGTCTTCTCCACCCGTCCCGTCGTCCTCGAGAGCTACGACGGCCACGCGTACTGGTTCAACACCGCGGCCCTGCACCAAGCGGGAGTGGGCACGGACGCGCGGGACCCCGAGGGCGCGCGCTTCGTACGCGGGCCCGACGGGCGGGTGTCGGGGACCGTGCTCGAGGCGGGCGGCGAGCTCGTCGAGTCCCTGGCCGGGGGGCTGACCCCGGCCGAGAAGGCCGAGGGCGTGCGCCGGGGGCTGGCCCTGCTCGCGGCCTCGGGCGTCACCGCCGCGGACGTGATGTCGGGGGACTTGGAGGAGTTCGAGGCCCTGGCCGCGCTCGAGGCGAAAGGCGAGCTGCCCGTGCGGGTCTTCTATTCCCCGCCCCTGGGGGGAGACCTCGCCGTCTACCGGCGGCTGCGGGAGCGCGCGCGCGGGCGCCTCGAGTTCGGCTGGCTCAAGGGCTTCGTCGACGGGGCCTTCGAGTCGAAGACGGCCGAGACCCTGGAGCCCTTCCCGGACGGCACCCGGGCCCCCGCATGGGGCCTCGAGCCCGCGCGGCTCAAGGCCCTCATCCGCGAGGCCCAGGCCGCGGGGTTCCCCGTCGCGCTGCACGCGGTCGGCGACGCGGCGGTGCGCGCGTCCCTCGACGCCTACGAGGCGGCGCGGGACCTGCCCGCGCCCCGGCGCCGCCACCGCGTCGAGCACGACGAGGTGGTCCATCCCGACGACCTGGTGCGCTTTCACGCCTTGGACGTCGTCGCGTCGATGCAGCCGCTGCATGCCGACCCCGGAGGGCCCGCGCCCTCGGAGGGCGCGTGGAGCCGCAACGTGGGCCCCGAGCGCCTGCCGCACAGCTTCCCCTGGCGGGCGCTGACGACGGCGGGCGCCGTGCTGGCTTTCGGCTCGGACTGGCCGGTCGTCACGCAGGACCCGCTCGCGGGCCTCGCTTTCGCGCAGGCCCGCAAGGACGGGCCGCTCACGTTCGACGAGGCCGTGCGCGGCTATACGGCGGGGCCGGCGTACGCGGCGCGCCGGGAAGCGGACCTGGGCTGCTTGGACCCCGGCTGCCTGGCCGACGTGGTCGTCGTGGAACCCGGGGCCAAGAAGCCCGCCTTGGTCCTCGTCGACGGCGTCAAAGTTCCTTGAATTCGGTGTCTGACCCTGAATTCAAATAACTTCAGGGCGACTTGCCCTGGCCGGCGCGGCCCGCGGCGGAGCCGATGGCGTCGGCCTGTTTCTTCTGGCCGTAGCGGTTCTGGATGTCGGCCCCGATGGCCAGCGCCGCGATGATGAGGCCGGCCGCCGCGCCCAGCAGGATGCCGCCCAAGGCCTGCATCCACGGCGTCGGCTGGGTCACCAAGATGAGGCCCACGAGGGCCAGCGCGGCGGCGGCGATGAGGAAGGCCTTGGCCATGTCGGCGAGGCCCTGGTAGGGCGTCTTGTTGACGCCTTCCAGCGGCTTGCAGTCGCTGCCGTCCAAGGAGTAGCCCGAGGGGCAGCTCAGGCGCTTGGAGTCCGGGTTCATCGGCCCGGTCGGACCATAGCGCGGGCTGGCCGGCACGGAGCCGACCCCGGCGCCGCCCTGGCTCGCCCCCGCCCCGCCGATGCCGCCGCCGGCGGCTCCTGGCGCGCCGCCTTCGAAGGCGCTCTGCGCCGCGCCGTACGAACGTTCCGGCGCGGCCGACATGGCGCCGAGGGCCGAGCGGTTCTGCGCGAACTTGAGCTGGTTCAAAGCCCCCGAGCCCGCCTTCCCGGAGGCCGGGCGGGCGCTGCGCAGCGCGCCGGCGCGCATGTCGCGCTTGGACGCGGGGGCGCCCGTGTCGGCGCCGTCCGGGAGGGCGCCCGCCCCGGCCTTCCCGGCTCCCGCGGCGCCGGCCGCGCCGGCCAGGGCGTCGGAGGCGAGGGCGCCCGACCCCGAGCCGCCCCCTCCGACCCCGGGCCCGGAGGCTCCCGCGGCGGCCGCTTCGGCGGCGGCGGCCCGCGCCGCGGCGTCGCCCTCGGCCGCTCCTGCCCCGTCCTTCTTCCCTTTCTCGGCGGAATCCTGGTCGGCCTTCCCCGCCTCGCCTTCGGCCGCGCCTTTCGGGGCGTCCGGAGGGGCGGGCTCGGCGGCGGGCGCGTCGGAGAGCCCCAGCACCGGGCCCCATAGGCCGGCCATGCCGCGGACGAAATTCTCCATCGGGGGGTGCGCCTCGACCTGCGCCTCGCCGGGCCGGCGGTCGAAGCTCACGGCCAGCGGGCCGCCCCCGGCGGCGGTCGCGCGGCCATAAAGGGTGGCGGTCACGGCCAGGGCGCAGACGCCGACCGCGGCCCCGCCGAAGATGCGCAAGAGCGCCGCTTCGGGCGAGACGGCCATCGCGCGCGCCAGGGCGTTGAGCCAGCCGCCCCAGCCGCCCGGACCGGCCCCCGCGCCCCCGCCGCCCAAAGGCAGGACCGCGCCGGAGCGGCGTTCCTCTTCGTCCTTCTTGGAATCGCCCACGCTCGAAGTGTAGACGGTTCATCCCGTCTTCGCCAGTGACTTCCAGTTCCCGGGGTTTTGATGCGTTGCGGCCGTCGCGTTCCAAAGGCGGGTCCTGTCCGCAGGGGCGCGCTCTCCGTTCCCCCGAACCCTTGAACCTGACGGTTCCCCCGCTCCGAGCCCGCTTTGAACAACGGCTTCCTAAGAGCGGGCGCGGGGGCCCCCTCCCACGGGGTCGCTGCGAGCGCGCCCCTGCGGCCACCCGCCGCCCGAGGGGTCGGACTGGAATCAATGGCACTCCTGCCTGGTTGCTGTCTTGCAGCTATCCCTGGGGACAGTCGCTCTGAAGGTACAGACCGGGGACATCGTTTCCAAATTAGACCGGGCACATAGTTAACAGGTTAGGCTAGGCCGTCGACGAGTCACGGCGGGTGACCGCGCGTCCGGGTCCAAAGCGACCCCGTGGGAGGGGGCCCCCGCGCTCGTCGCGGGGGAACCGTCAAGGTTCACGGGTCCGGGGGAGCGGCGGACTCGGACGCGCGGGCAGGACCCGCCTTTAAACGCGACGGCCGGACACCCTGACAAGCCCGGGAACTGGGAGCGCCAGTGACCGTTGACAGCCTCCGCCCCCCCGCTACACTGGGGGTGTGCGGGGAACCATCGCGGCGGCGACGCTCGGGGCCGGGGCGCTCTTCGTGGGCGCGCTGGCCCTGTTCGCGTCCTTCTTAGGCGGCGTGAGCTGGCGGGCCTTCGAGCGCGCGCCGGAGAAGCTGGGCCGCATCCCGGCCATCATCGAGCCGGACGCCCCCACGGTTCTGACGATGACGGCCTCCGACATCGACTCGGTGCCCGAGGCCCTCGAGGCCCGGCCGCGCGCGCGGACCGCGCCCCCTGCGGCCCAGGCCCGGACCGACCTCGGCGACGTGGAGCCGGCCGCGCCGCGGGCCAAGGCGGCCGTGCGGAAGGCGCCTGTGCGCCGGACGACGCTCTTGCGGCGCGTGGGCCTCGGCGGCGGCCGCCCGGGGCTCCAGCTGAGCGCCCCGGCGAGCTTCGACGGCGGGGGCTCGGGGGCGTTCGCCGGCGGCGGCGCCGAAGAGGGCGGCGGGTCCGAGGAGGAGCGTCCCGGCTCAGCGGCTCCCGCGTCCGCGGCCCCGGCCCGCCAGCGGACGCTGCGCGCGCTGACGCCGGCGCGGGGGAGCACGGCGCCGTTGCCCGCGGCCGCGCCCGCGGCGGAGGAAGCTCCGCTCGCCGACGACGAAGGCGAATAGCCCTTACTTGGGTCTGGTGCTCGAGAGGCGGATGCCGAGCCGCTCGCCGGCGACCGGCTCCGAGGGGTTGAGCGTCGGCGTCTGGTCGCGGTTGAGCTCGAGCGAGGCGCGCTTGCCGACCTGTTCCCTCACGTATTTATAGAGCTCGCCCACCGTCACCGCGCCGCTTGAGTCCGAGTCCGCCTCGCCGCGCAGGCCCCGAAGCAAGGCGTAGGTGAAGAGGCCGTGGCGCGCCTTGTCGTAGTCGGAGCTCACCTGCGAGCCCGAGGCGGCCGACAAGACGACGAGCTTGCGGTCCGCGGGGATGGGCGTCTCGACGGTGGAGACGAGCGGGCGTGCGCCCGAGGGCAGGATGCCGCGCCCCGCGGCGCCCGAGAAGCAGCTGTCGAGCGCGACGACGACCTCGCGGGCCGGCAGCTTCTCCAAAGACGCCATCAGGCTCTTAAGCGGCAGCAGCTTCGAGGGGAAGTCCGGCTGCCCCTCGTAGGGGACGAGGAAGGCCTCGCCGGCGGTCGCCGCCGGGGAGCCGTGGCCGGCGAAGTACACGAAGACGCGGGAGCGCTCGTTGACGCGCCGCGGCAGCCAGTCGGTCAGGTAGGCCTCGAAGTCGCTCTTGGTCGCCGTCTCGTCGGTGAGGACCTTGACGTTCTCGGCCGGGACGCCGGCCACCCGGGTCAGGTACTTGGCGACGAGCTCGGCGTCGCGCGCGGCGTAGCGCACGCCGGGGATGTCCTTGTCGCGGTAGCGGCTGATGCCGACGACGAGCGCGGCGTCGTCGGGGCCGCCGACCCCCTTCGTGGCCGCCGGGATCTCGTCGACGTCGAGCTCCGAGAGCACCTCGGCGGCCTCCTCGAGGCGGCCGCGCAGCGCCACGCGGAAGGTCTTGGCGCCCAAGAGCACGCCGCCGGGGTCGCTCACCGCTTCGACGCGGAGCGTGCCGGCCTGGGAGGGGGTCGTCGGCGCGAGGACGCCCTTGACCTCGGAGGCCGTCGCCTGGCCGGCGGGCAAATCGCCCAGGGCGCGCTCGGCGCCGAGCGCCGCCGTCAGCGCGGGCGTCCCGGAGAGCAGCAGGCGCACGTTCTTGGCCGCGGCGAGGCCGGCGTTGTTGAGCTCGACCGTGAGGCCGAAGGCCTCTCCCGCGTCGATGACCGAGTCGCCGCCGGCCTCTTTGAGCTTGGCCGAGAGCGTCGCCACCGGAGCGGAGGCCAGCTCCTCCATCGCCTCGACGGGCGTCGGGGCCGACGGGGCGGGGGGTGTCGGGAGGGAGGGGACGGGGAGCGGCGGGACCGGGAGCGCCGGGACCGGGAGCGACGGGACCGGCACCGACGGGAGCTTCGGCGCTTTGGGCTCGGGGCGCTTCTCGGTCTCGGGGGCTTCCTCGGCCCCGATCTTGGCCAGCAGATAGCCGCTGCCGCCGCCCACCACGGGTACGCCGCCGCCGTGGAGGCCGTACGCGAAGCCCACGACGCCGCCGTCCACGTCGACGCGGTCGAGGGCCCCCTCGAGCTTCCAATAGGACGTGGGGCCCAGCCAGGTGCACAGGTTCGAGAGCTCGAGGCGCGCCTCGCGGCCCGAGAGGATGCGGACGGTGCCGGTGCCCTCGGCGCAGAGGACCGGCACGAACAGGAAGGTGCCGCGCATGCGCGCCTTGAACTTGATGACGCCCTCGCCCAGGTCCAGGTAGAGGACGTCGGTGACGTGCAGGGCCTTTCCCTTATAGACCGCGGGGAAGGGGCCGCCCTGGGTGAAGACCCGGATGCCGCGTCCGCGGAACTCGGCGCTCCCGGGCTTCTCCTCGGAGAGCACCAGGTCCTTGCCCGAGGCCGCTTGGAAGAGCTGATAGAGGCCGCGCGCGAGGTCCTCGCGCCCCGGCTCGCCCATCGCGCGGCAGGAACCCTGCCGGCACAGCTGGAGGCCGTCGGAGGCGAGGTTCTTCGTGGAGCAAGCCGCGAGCGCGGCCAGAAGGAGCAGGGGGAGGGCGGTGCACCGAGCCATGCGGGGAAGAATATCATTTGGGTCCCCTGGTCCTCCCGGGGTGCCTTTGGGCCCCTGCACGGTCTTGGGGTTCCCGGTATCCTGTGGGGAGATGCACCGTTTAAGCGCCCTGTTCTTGGCCGCCGCCCTGGCGGGCTCCCCCGCCGCGGCCCAGCTGCGCGCGGCCGCCGTGCGCGTCCCGGCCGCCGCCGTCCCGCCGTCCGCCGTCCTAGGCGCCATCCGGGCCTCCTTCGAGTCGGGGCTGGGCCTCGCCCCCGGCGCGTCCGCGCGGGTGCCGCTGCCCGAGCTCCATCTGGCCGTGCTCAAGGCGCAAGCGGCGGCCCTCTCGCCGCAAAACCACGCGAAGCTCGCGCTCATCGTCAGGGCGCTCGAGGCCGTCCCGACCCCCGCGCCGGCCGCCGCCTCGGCGCCCTCCGCTCAGACCTCCCTGGCGGCGATGGAGGTCGCGCTCTCGGGCCTGAGCCTCGAGCGGCTCAAGGACCCCGCGGCCGCGCGCGCGGCGGCGTCCACCCTTTGGGACGGGCTGGGGAAGCGCTCCGGCGCCGCCGTTCCCGGCGCAGAGGGCGCGGGCCGTCCCGGCTTGGCCGCGCCGCGGCCCGCCAAGGGGCCATCTCAAGCGAAGCCCGCGCCGCCCGCGCCCGAACGCTCCGCGGCGCGCTGGCCGCTCGTCACGGCGGGGCTCCTGGCCGCCAACGCGCTCGTCTATCTGGCGCCCTCCCAGGGCTGGTTCACGACCGAGGGCTGGCGCCTGTCTTTGCCCGCGCTCGCCGCGGCCTTCGACGCCGGCGGTTGGGCCGGGCTGGCCGCGCACGCGCGGCCCTTCGCCTCTTCGATGTTCCTGCACGCCGATTTCGGGCACTTCCTGCATAACGCGCTGGGGCTGGCCTTCTTCGGCTCGGTCGTCGAGCGTGCGTTCGGGCACCTGAAGACCGCGGCCCTGTTCTTGGGGGCGGGGCTGGCCGCGGGCGCGCTCTGGGCGGCGGCCCACTGGGGCGCCGCGATGGGATCGATGGGGGCCAGCGGCGGGGTGGTGGCGTTGGCGGGGGCCTTCCTCGCCTACTACGCGCTCGAGCTCTCGAAGCGTCCGTCCAAGGACGGCTGGCAGGAGTTCTGGATGCTCCCGCTGACGCTCCTGGCCTCCGTCGCAGTCTTCCAGCTCGTGGGCGACGTCTGGGGCGTGGCCTCGCAGTGGTCCCACGCGCTGGGCTTCCCCTTCGGCGAGCTGGGCCGCACGAACCATCTCTCCCACTTGGTCGGGCTCCTCGCCGGCCTCGTCGCCGCCCGCGCCTGGCTGCGTCGTCCCGCCCGCCCCGCCGCCTGACCCCGGTGCCGTTGACAGGCGCCTAGCGACGGAGGATACTATCGCCATGCGAACCCTCCTCCTCGCCGCGCAGCTCGCCGTCCTCGCCCTGCCCGCCGCCGCCCGGGACGCCGTGCTCGTGAAGGCCTCGGGCAAGGTCTGGGTGAAGGCCGAGGGGACCGAGAAGTACCTGTCGGTCAAAGAGGGAGCCCAGCTCCTCTACGGCGACAGCGTCCGGGTCGGCAAGCGCTCCATCGCCCAGCTGAGCTTGGGCGAGAAAGCGGCCGTGCTGGTGCGCGAGGACAGCGAGTTCCTCATCGGCGGCACCGCCGAGCAGACCGAGCTCGACTTCTCCTTCGGCGAGTTCCTCGTCGGCCTGCGCCAGAAGCTGGGCCTGCGCCAGAGCTTCCGGGTGCGCACCCCGACCGCCGTCGCGGCCATCCGCGGGACGCTCTTCTGGGGCAAGGCCGACAAGAAGACCAAGTCCACGACGTACGCCGGCTTCGGCGGGAAGGTCGTCGTCGAGGCGCAAGGGCGGATGGTCGAGGTCACCCCCGGCACCACCGTCACGGTGGCCTTCGGGCAGCCGCCTTCCCAGCCCGCGCCCAGCACGGTGACCCTCGACTACGCCGGGAAGTTCATGGTGGACGGCACCTTGCAGGGCCTCGAGGCGCTGGCCGCCGAGCCGGCGCCCGCGGCCGCGCCGCAGCAGGCTCCCGCCCCGCAGAAGGCCCCGGCCCCCAAGAAGCGCCGCGGCAAGAAGCCCGACGCCGAGCCCGAGCCTAAGTAGCCGGCTCTTCGGCGGCGCCGACGCAGGCCGCGATGACCATGTCGCCGGCGACGTTGACCACCGTCCGGCTCATGTCGAGCACCCGGTCGACGCCCAAAATGATGCCGATGGCCTCGCCCGGCACCCCGATGTTCTGGAGCACGACGACGATGAGGGGCAAGGAGCCCCCCGGCACGCCCGCGGTGCCGACGCCGGCCATCACCGAGTAGAGCACGACCGTCACCTGCTGGCCCAAGCTCAGGTGGACGCCGAAGAACTGGGCGAGGAAGAGCACCGTCACGCCCTCGTAGAGCGCCGTGCCGTTCTGGTTGGCGGTGGCGCCGACCGTGAGGACGAAGTCGCCCACCGCGCGCGGGATCTTGAGCTCCTCGCGGGCGGCCTGGAGCGTCAGCGGCAAGGTCGCGCTCGAGGAGCTCGTCGCGAAGGCCGTCATCAGCACCCCGGAGGAGCCCTTGAGGAACTCGACCGGGTCGCGCCGGGCGAAGAATTTGAGGGCGCCGCCGTAGACGACGACCGCGTGCAGGGTCAGCGCGCCGAGCACGAGCGCCACGTACTTGGCGAGCATCCCGACGACGTCCAGGCCCGCCGTCGCCGTGACCGAGAAGACGAGCCCCGCGACGCCCACCGGGGCCAAGGTCATGGCGAAGCCGATGATCTTGAGCATCGCCCCTTGGAGGGCGCGCAGGAGGTCCTTTAAGGGCTTCGTCGTCTCGTCGTCCATCGCCGCGAGGGCCGCGCCCAGGGCCAGGCTGAAGACCATCAGCGGGATGAGCCCGCCCTCGAAGGCGTTGACCGCCTCGGCCAGGGGGTTCTTGGGGATGAGGTCCGTCAGCGCCTGGGCCGTGCCCTTGGCCTTGCCGGCGTTGCTGACGGCGGTCCCGACGGCGGCCCCCCCCGAGAAGCGCGCTTGGAGCTCGGCCCGGGCCGCCTCGGGCAGGCCTTCGCCGGGGCGCACGAGGTTCGTGAGGCCGACGCCCAGGAGCACCGCCGCCCCCGAGAAGACGAGCGTATATAGGAGGGTGCGCAGGCCCACGCGGCCGACCTTGCCCACGTCGCCGATCTCGGCCACGCCCAAGACCAAGGCCGAGGGGACGAGCGGGACGACCGCCATGAACACGATGCGCAAGAAGACCTGCCCGAGCGGCTGGGCCACGCTCGAGACCAGCCATTCGAGCGTGGCGGCGGGCAGGCCGGAGCGGGCCGCCAGCCCCAAGACGACGCCGGCGCCGAGGCCCGCGAGGATGGGCCAGTGGGACTTGCCCTTTACAGCCATGAGAAGCGCCGGGTGAGCTTGAAGCCGCGCTTCGCGATCTCTTTGAAGAACTCCCCGGCCGGCACGCCGGTCTCGTTGGTGTGGGCGCCGGGCGGGATGCGCCCGTCGGCCAGCATCCGCGCGATGATGGCGGCGGGGAAGGCCGTGGTGCGCATCATGGCCGTCATCTTGTGCGCGTCGTCGTAGCGGTCTTCCATGTCGTAGACGACCTTCGCGGGCTTGCCGTCCTTGACGCCCTTGGCCGTGATCTGGATGACCACGAGGTCCTTCTCGCCGGGGCGGTCGAAGTGGCGGCGGAAGAGGACGGCCGCCAGCGCGCGGGGGGAGACCGCGGCCTTGCCGACCTTGACCGGGGTCTCGTCGAAGAAGCCCATCGCGTTCATCGCGTTGATGACCGCCATGTGGCCGGGGTAGCGGATGAACTTGTTGTCGAGGTAATGGACCTTGCCCTTGAAGGTCATCGCCATCGTCGAGAGGCCGCCGGCCGCGTGGCCGGCTTCGCAGGTCCCCAGGCCCGGCACCTCGAGCGCTTCGACCTCGGAGCACCCGCCGACCTCGATGAGCTTGCCGTCCTTAAGCGACAGGCCCTTGCCCACGTACTCGTTGATGAGGCCGTGCTCCGAGAAGGTGAGCAGGTAGTTCATCGGCGGGCGGGGGTTCTGGGGGAGGCCGCCGTCCCGGATGAGGACCTCGTCGGCGCGGTCTAAGTCCCGGATGGCGGCGGCGCCGATGATGTTGGTCATCCCCGGCCCCAGGCCGCAGTCGGGGACGATGCCGATGCCGGCCTTCTTGGCGGCTTTGTCGAGCGCGAGCTCCTTGAGGACGACCGGCGTCGAGCCGCCCAGGTCCACGAAGTTCACCTTGTTCTTCAAGGCGGCCTTCGCGAGCCCCAGGTTGAAGAAGTAGGGGACGCAGCTGACGAGGGTGCTGCGGCCCCTGGCGAGCTTGGCGACGGCGTCGGGCTTCGACGCGTCGACCTTGGCGAACTTGACCTTGGGGGACTTGAGGAACTTCTTCGCGGAGGCCAGGTTGGCGTCCGAAGAGTCGGCGAGGAGGACCTCGCTCACCCCGTCTTGGCGCGCCAAGTCGAACGCGCACGCCCGGCCCTG
>SCTT01000355.1 GCA_004322435.1 bacterium | reverse complement strand
CCAGGAACGCGACGAGGTCCTTCTGCTCGGCGTCGGAGAGCTTGAGCGGCCGCATCTTGTCCGAGAGAGACGCGTTCTTCTCCCCGCCCTTGTTGTAGAAGGCCACGACCTCGACTAAGGTCCCCTGCGAGCCGTCGTGCATGTAGGGGGCGGTGTCTCTAAGATTGCGCAGCGTCGGCGTCTTGAACGCCCCCTTGTCGGCCTCGAGCTTCGTCTGGTCGTAGCGCCCGAGGTCCGGCTTGGCGGCCGCCATCCCCACGCCCAGGTTGTGGAACTGGCTGTCCGTGAAGTTCGGGCCCGAGTGGCACACCGAGCAGTTGGCCTTCCCGAAGTACAGCGCCATCCCGCGGCGGGCGGCCGGCGCCATCTCCCCTTTCTTGGCTTCCTGCCGGTCGTAGGGGGCGTTGCCCGTGACGACGATGCGTTCGAAGCTCGCGATGGCCTTCGCGACGCGGTCGATGCTCACCGCGTCGTCGCCGAAGGCGGCCTTGAAGAGCGGCGGGTAGCCCTTGATGCCGGCCAGGCGTTTGACCGCCTCCTCGTGGGTGAAGCCCATCTCGACCGGGTTCGCGATGGGCCCCTTGGCCTGCTCCTCGAGGCTGGCGGCGCGGCCGTCCCAGAACTGGACGTCCAGGTAGGCGCTGTTGAGCACCGTGGGCGCGCTGCGGCCGCCCTTCTGTCCCTTGATGCCGGTCGATACCGGCGCCTGGTCGGTCCAGCCCTTCTTCGGGTCGTGGCAGGTCGCGCAGCTGACGGTGCCGTCGCGCGAGAGGCGCTTGTCGAAGTAGAGGAGCTTCCCCAGCTCGACCTTGGCCTTCGTGAGCGCGTTGTCCTCGGGGACGTCCGGCGCCGCCATCCCGAGCGGCAGAGGGAAGGGGTAGGCCGGGTCCGCGGCGCGGGCGGCGGGGCTCAGGGCCGAGAACAGGGCGGCCAGGATGAAGGATGTCATGGGACCTCCATTGAACGGGCGGCGTGGGACTGCTAGGGTATCAGCATGCGAAAAGCCCTCCGAGCCGCGCCATTTCTCCTGTCAGCCCTGACGATGACGGGGTGCCTGTACGCCGATGTCCACTGGCCGCGCGCGTATCGCTCGGCGACCCCCTCCGACGTCAAGGCGGCGGTTTCCGACCCGGTCGTGAGCGGGCAAGCCTGCAACACGGCGCTGATCTACCTCTTCGCCTGGGGCAACGCCGGGTACGCGGCGGCCGTCAAGGCGGCCCTGAAGGACTCGGGCGACGCCCTGCTCTACGACGTGCGCTCCGACGTCAAGGTGAAGTCGTACGTGTTCGGCCTGTACTCGCGCTCCTGCACGGTCGTGACCGGCCGCGTGGCGCGCCCTTGAGGACGCTCGCGGCGCTGTTGGCCTTGGGGCTGGCCGCCGCCCCCGCCGGAGCGGCCGAGGACGAGGGGGACGACTCCTCCCCGGGCCTCGTGCGCGTCGGGGGCCTGCTCCTCTTCTACGACTCCCAGGGGCCGCTGTCCTTCGCGTCGGCGACGCGCTCCGAGCTCCCCGCGGGCGTCGTCGACGCCGGCGAGGTGAAGGCCGTCGCCTGCCAGCACGGCCTCTCCATCCCCACGGGCCTGTCGCTGCGCTCCACGAACGTCTCCGCCGCGGCCGGTCGGGGCGGCTACTTGAAGGCCCTCGAGCGGCTGCGCCGGCAGCGGCCCGAGCTGCGCGGGCTCTACGACGTCAAGGTGGACGTGCGCGAGACCTCGGTGCTGCGCATCTGGCGGCGGATGTGCGTGGAGCTCACGGCGCGGGGCTTTCAGTGAGCGTGTTCGGCCTCTTCGGCAAGGAGCCCGCCGCCGACGTCCTGGTCATCGACGACGACCACGACGTGCGCACGATGATGTGCGAGGTCGTCGCCAGCGTGGGGCTGACCGTCCTCGAGGCCGCCGACGGCCGGGCCGGCTATCAGCTCGCCAAGGACCGGAGGCCCAAGCTGATCCTGCTCGACTGGGAGATGCCCGTCTTCTCGGGGCTGGCCGCGCTCGAAGGCCTCAAGGCCGACCCCGCCACGAAGGACATCCCGGTCGTGATGGTGACGGCCCAGCAGACCCCCGCGCACGTGGACCAGGCCATCCGGCGCGGGGCGGCCGGCTACGTGGCCAAGCCGGTGGACATGAAGCGCCTTTTGCGGAAGGTGGCCGAGTTCGTGGCCCTGCCGAACCCCCCGACGGGCTTTAAGGTCTAGCGCTTCTCTTCGGAGCCCTGAGAGCGCCAGGCCAGCCCGAGCGCGACGTAGTGCGAGACCGGGTCGTCGGCGTTCTTCTGGCGGTTGCCGCTCAAAGACAGCTCGAAGCCCTTCCCGAGCGCCGCCCCCGCGCCCAGCTCCAGCGAAAGCAGGGCGGGTTCGCCCAGATGGAACGCCGTGCGCGAGGCGCTGGTCCACGTCCAGAACCGCTCGCCCAGTTCGCGGCCGAGCTTCGCATACAGGTTGCTCGCCGGATAGCCCTCGACGAAGGCGGCCAGGCCGGGCAGCGTCCGGCCGCGGGGGGCGGCCAAAGCCTCGACGTCCTGGTCGTAGAGGCTGGCCGTGCCGGAGAGGGTCAGCGACCACGGCCCGCGCATCGTCCGCAGGCCGCCGGTCAGGTCGTTCTGATAAAGCTCCTTTGAGACGACCGCCGGCAGGTTGCGGCGCAGGCATTTCCGGCGCCCGTTGACGCAGGTGGGGGCCCCGTCCTCGTGGTGGATGCGGTTGTATGCGAAGTCGCCCCAGAACGTCCATTCTTCCTCGCCGCCCAGCCCCAGGAAGTTCCAGGAGGCGTCCGCCCCGTACTGGTACGCCTCGTAGAGGTCGGCCTTGGGCGTGAGGCCCCCCGTGACGCCGGCCGACCAGGCGTCGGTGAAGTATCCCAAGCGGCCGTTGAAGGTCTGCAGCGTCGTCGAAGAGGTGTCCGACCGGCTGGCCGAGGCGCCCGCCGAGCCCTCGAATCCCGAGGGGTGGTCGTAGGAGACGGACCCGGAGCCCGCGCGGTAGCGGCTGGGGCCGGAGGTGAACTTCGTGTCGACGCCGAGGCCGGCCCGCGCGGGGGCGGCCAGGAGCAGGGCGAGGAGCAGAGTTTTCACGCGGGACAGGTTATCAATTGTAGAATGCCTCTACGCCATGGCACGCTGGAACCTCGTCAGTTGGAACGTCAACGGCCTGCGCGCCGCCCACCGCAAGGGCTTCCTCGACTGGTTCGCCTCCGCCAAGCCCGACGTGCTGTGCGTGCAGGAGACGAAGGCCGAGCCCGAGCAGTTGGACGAGGCCGTGAAGGCCGTCCCCGGCTACGTCTCGGAGTTCTGCTGGGGCGAGAAGAAGGGCTACTCCGGCGTGGGGACCTGGGCCAAGAAGGCGCCCGCCGCGGTCGAGCGCGGCATGGGCGTCCCCGAGTACGACCGCGAGGGCCGCGTGCTCGTCACGCGTTGGCCCGAGTTCACCCTCTACAACGTCTATTTTCCCAACGGCAAATCGCGGGACGAGCGCCTTAAGTTCAAGCTGCGCTTCTACGAGGATTTCCGGAAGCTCCTGGCCAGGCGCCGCAAGAAGGGCGAGACGCGCCAGGTCGTCTGCGGCGACGTCAACACCGCCCACCAGGCCATCGACCTGGCCCGTCCCAAGGAGAACTCGGACGTCTCGGGCTTCCTGCCCGTCGAGCGGGCCTGGATCGACGGCCTGCTGGCCGACGGCTTCGTCGACACCTTCCGGGCCTTCGAGAAAGGCCCCGACCATTACAGCTACTGGGACCAGCAGTCGCGCGCCCGCGAGCGCAACGTGGGCTGGCGCATCGACTATTTCTTCGTCAGCGACGCCTTGAAGGGCAACCTCAAGGGCGCCGCCATCCACCCCGAGGTGATGGGTTCGGACCACTGCCCCGTCTCGGTCCAATTGGAGCTCTAACCATGAAACTACGCGACCTCGTCAAGCATCTGCAGGCCAACGGC
>SCTT01000354.1 GCA_004322435.1 bacterium | reverse complement strand
GCCGGGCTTCAAGTGCACCAGCACGCCCTCGAGGCCGCGGGTCAGGGCCTCGAGCTCCTGGTTGACGGCGATGCGCAGGGCCATGAAGGTCTTGGTCGCGGGATGGATCCCCGAGGTCCGGGGCAGGCGGCGCGCGATGAGCTCGGCCAGCTGGGTGGTCGTCTCGAAGGGGGCGTGCGCGCGCTCGTCCACGATCCAGCGGGCGATCTTGCGGGACGCGCGCTCCTCGCCGAACTCGCGCAGCAAGAGCTCGAGCTGCTCGGCGGGCCACTCGTTGACGATGCGGGCGGCCGTCAGCGGCCCGGCGGGGTCGAGGCGCATGTCGAGCGGGCCCTCGTGGCGGAACGCGAAGCCGCGCGAGGGCTTGTCGAGCTGCAAGGACGACACGCCCAGGTCGAAAAGCGCGCCGGAGAGGGGGGCTTCTCCGGCGAGGATCTTGGCCAGGTCGCGGAAGTTCCCGCGGACCACGCGCAGGCGGCCGGCGTGCGCGTGCAGGCGGCGGCGGGCGTGGGCGATGGCCTCGGGGTCGGCGTCGACCGCGAGGACGTGGGCCTTGGGGAGGCGCTCCAAGAGCCCTTCGGCGTGCCCGCCCAGGCCCAAAGTCGCGTCCAGATAGGTCCCCCCCTCCGAAGTGACGAGGAGGTCGAGGACCTCCTTCAGGAGGACCGAGCGGTGGGTGTATTCTTCGTCCATCGTCACGGGCATCAGATTCCCAGTTCCTTGGCGATCTTGTCGAAGGCGGGCTTGGCCTTCTTGGCGGTGTAGGTCGCGTAGCGGCCGGCGTCCCAGACCTCGGCCTTCTTCCCGGCGCCGATGACGACGACTTCCTTGCGCAGGCCGCCGTGGGACTTGAACTTCTCGGACACGAGGACGCGGCCCTGGTCGTCGACGGCGACCTCCTCGGCGTTCGCGAACAGCTGGCGCCGCGCGTCCCGCACCGCGGCCTTGTCCTTGACGCCCTGGGCCTGCTCTTCGAACTGGGTCATGAAGTTCTCCCATTGCGAAGGGAGGAACATCCAGACGCATTCGTCGAAGCCCGTGGCGAGGATGAAGTGGGAGGCCTTCTCTTGGGTGAGGAGCTCGCGAAATCGGGGTGGGACGACGAGCCGGTTCTTGGCGTCGAGCGTGTAGTCATAGTGTCCGATCAGTACCGGTGTTCCCACAGTCTTCTATTTTCTCCCACTCTTCCCCACCGCTTGGAGATTCTAGGGGACAACCCCCCTCCTGTCAAGGGGAAAATTCCGGGCAAAAAAAATCCCGCGATTCCTCGACGAGGAACCGCGGAAAGATTTCGGCGGGGCTAGCGGGTTTTGTTCTTGGAGCCCTGCGAGTCGAAGCGCCAAGCGTACTCGAGGGCCTTCACGGAGTTGAACGGCATCCCGTACGCGCGGTACAAAGACTCCTTCATCGGAGCGCCGTCGCGCAGGCCGCGGCAGAACTTATAGAACGAGGACTTGTACTGGTTGCGGATCAAAAAGCGCACGACGCTGTAGCTCTGCGTGTACCAGAGGCGGATCTCGTCGTCCTGCGCGCCCGAGGTGTTGTCGACCTTCGTCAGCTGGTCGAGGGCGTAGCCCCCCCCGCGGTGCAGCACGTCCAGGTTGTGCTTGAGCCAGTTGGGCGCGGCGAGGCCGCGCTCGGTCTGCACGAGCGTCGCCATCCCCTCGGAGAGCCACAGCGGGTCCGTGACGCCGCCCAGAAAGAAGCTGTCGAAGTAG
>SCTT01000353.1 GCA_004322435.1 bacterium | reverse complement strand
CGCCTCCCGCGTCGTCCAAGGCCTGCCGGACGGGTTCGACGCGGTGATGGCCCAGGCTCTGACCCCGGACCCCGACAAGCGCCTGCGCACCGCCGGCGAGTTCGCGGCGGCCCTCTCGGCTTTGCCCGTAGGTTGACATGTCGGGCTTCTCCGTCGTCTGGCTGGCCGCGGCTTTAGCGGCGGCCCCTGCCCGGGCCCAGCACGACCATGGGGGTGGTGCGCCGCCGAGCGCCGAGCACGACCACGCCCCGCCCTCCGCCGCGCCGCCCCCGGCTGCTCCGCCGCCCTCCGTCCCGACTCCGGTCTCGTCCCCGGTCCCCGACCGGCCCGCTGACGAGTTCGAGCGGTTCCGGCGGGAGAATCCCGCCTTGGGCGCGAAGATGGACGAGTTCATGCGCTCCATCACGCGCGACAACCCGGGCTCGGCCGAGCAGGCCAAGCAGCTGGCGCTCCAAATCGGCGGGGCGCTGGCCAAGATCGAGAAGCTCAAGGCGCTGGCGGGGGCGGGGAAGATCGACGGCGGCCAGTTCAAGGCCATGAAGGCCGAGGCTCTTGAAGGCGTATCCGGTGCCCTGCACGGGCTGATGCAGTCCGACAACTCCAACGGCCTCGCGATGCGCGCCGTCCATCGCCATTTCGACGGGCCGCTCAAGGGAGTGGGCTTCGACGTGGGCCGCCACGCCAAGGAGATGTACGGCGCCCATCCCGGGGGCTTCACGGGCCGCTATCTGGCGGGCGTGGAGCAGGACGCGGGACGCTGGCCCAAGGCGGTCGAATACGCGAAGCAGTCGTTGGCCTACGAGCCCAAGAACGTCCAGGCGCTGGGCATCGTCGCGCGCGGCCTGTTCGAGCAGGGCGACTACGCCGGGGCCCATGAGGCGGCCAAGGCGGCGCTGGCCTTGGACCGGGCCGACCCGGTGGCCAATACCATCGCCGGGCTCACGAAGGGGCGTTCGGGCCCGTCGCAGGGGGCCGAAGAGCCTCCCCGCGCCGGTCCCGCGTCGGCCGGCACAGCCTTCTTCGCTCCCGCCCCGGACCGCCCCGTGCCGACCTTCCCCAAGCCGGAGCCGGGGGCCCGAGAGGCCGCCTCCTTGGCCGACAAGGCGCAGGCCTACCTGCGCGTCGGCGACAGGGCGGCGGCGCAGGCCGCGGCCGAGAAGGCCTTGGCCCTCGAGCCCGGCCAGAAGCGCGCCGCGCTGGCGTTGGGCGCGGTGTTCATGGCGCGCCGGGACTACCTCAAGGTGCTTGCCCTCCTGCAAGAGGCGCTCAGGGCCTCCGGCGGCCGGGATCCGGACCTCCTGGCGGCGCAATCGGGGGTGCTCAACCGGCTCGGGCGTTACGCCGAGGCGCTGGCCTCCGCCGACCTGGCTTTGTCGGCCAACCCCGCCAACGCCGCAGCCCACCTGAACCGCGCCTGGGCCTTGAGCGGGTTGGGCCGGCGCGCGGAGGCCTTGGGCTCGCTGCGGGAGGCGGCGCGGTTCGACTCGCGCTACCTCGCTCTCCTGGAGCGCGCCTCCTCCCTGCCCCCGGACGGCGACCTCGTCGCCCTCTTTGCGGGCGAGGGCGCTTCGGCCCAGCCCGCCCCGAAGGAGGCGCCGGTCGGCCGCTCGGGGGGCCGGGCCGCTGTCGTGGGCGTCGTCGCGGCGGGCCTCCTCCTCGTCCTCCTGGGCGTGACCCAAGGCGGCGCCTGGGCGGCCCGTTTGACGCGGAGCTTCGGGCGCCTCGGCAAGGCCTCGCCGTCCGTGCAGCCGATGCCGGCCGCCGCGCCGAGCGAGGGCGGCTTGGCCGCCAGCGGCATCCGCATCGAGGGTAAGATCGGGCAGGGCGGCATGGGCGTCGT
>SCTT01000352.1 GCA_004322435.1 bacterium | reverse complement strand
GCGGCACGTGGTGGTGCCCGCCGGGCGAGCGCAGCTCGAAGACCACCGGGACCGTCGGGAAGAAGCCCGGCGTGCCGAGCAGCTTGAAGTAGGCGCCGGTGTCGAAGGTCAGGCGGAAGACGCCGGCCGGGAGGGTCTGCGGCTGGAGCAACGTCTTCAAGCGGCCGTCGGCGTCCGTCACCCCGCGGCCGAGCTCGTGCCAGGCCCCTTCGGCCTGCCCCTCCAAGACGACCGGCACCCCGGCCGCCGGGCGGCCGAGAGCGACGTCCAACACGTGCGTGGTGATCGGGCTCATGCGGCCTCCAGGAGCTTCGTGAGTCGGATGGCGGTGATCTTGGCCTGTTCGCCGGCGGCGACGCGCAGTTCGGCGTCCGAGTCGTTGCCCATGCGCGCGTCGAGGAGGGCGAGCATCTGGTCGGCGCTCTTGCCCGTCGCGCAGACGAGGAAGATGTGGCCGAAGCGGCGCTCGTAGGCGTGGTTGCGCTCGGCCAGCGTCTGCAGGACCTGCTGGGAGGCCGACTTGACCCCGTCCTGCTCTTGCTTGGCCCAAGCGGCCTCGACCTTCTTCTGGCCGATGCGCGGATGGTGGGAGAAGGCCTCGAGCCAGTCAACCGCCTCGAGCGCCCACCAAACCCGCTCGGCGGCGGCCAGCAGCGCCGCCTTGTCGGCGTAGGGGCGCCCCGCCTCCATGCGCTCGGACCAGCGGATGCTCCCGCAGCAGCGCAGCAGCTCCTGTCGGGCCGCCTTCGGCGGAAGGCCGTTTAAGACCGACAGCTCCATCAGACGGGCTCCGCCCAGACGCGCAGGCGGCTCACGCCGCCGTCGGGGTAGGCGCTCAGGCGCACGTGCGTCACCGCCGGCGCTCCCTTGAGCGTAAAGAAATGCCGCGCGCTCGCGCGCACCTTGGTGCGCGCCAAGAGCGCCTTCCAGGCGACGCCCGCGCCGGGCGCGCGCTGGACGTCGCAGCCCGCGTCGAAGGCGTCGGCGGCGGCGCCGCGGAGCGTACAGCCCTCAAGGGACACGCTCTCGGGGAAGTTGCCCTTGAAGTGGTTCGTGTCCACCTCCACCCGCCGCGGGCGCCCCGCGCGGCCGAGCGCGACGACGATCCAGTCGTGGCCGGGCACGCGCTTGCGGCGCGTCTCCCAGCCGCCGCCCATGGTCTTTGCGCGCCCCGGCAGGATCAGATTGTCCTTGGGCCCGAAGTAGTTGTCGCTCGTCGCCGCGACGACGCCGCCGTTCTCGAGCGCCGCCAGGTCCACGAGGCCGCGCTCCTTGCGGACCTTGGACCAGTCGGGTCGGACCACGCCGTGCACGCGCAGGCGCGCGACGCCGCCGTCCGGATAGATGTTGAGGCGCAGGTGCGTCACGCGGCCCCCGTCGGCGACGGGCAACAGGTTGCGCGTGCCGCCCTGCAGGCGGACTTTGGCGACGACCTCCCGCCAGGCCGAGGCCGGGGGGAGGGCTGCGGACGACTCGCAGGCCTCCACCGAGCAGAACTCGGGGTAGTTGCCGGTGAAGTGGTCGGTGTCGACGTCGAGGCCCTTGACGACCCCCGGCAGGCCCAGCCTCACCACGCACCAGTCGTGCCCCGGCCGGCGCTTGCGGCGGGACTCCCAGCCGTCCATCCACTTGCCGCGCGGCGTGAACTTCTCGGGGATGAAGACGGCCCGCGGGGCCTTGAGGAGGTTCGCCATCGGCGCGAAGAAGTCGTCCGAGCAGGCCACCGCCTTTCCGCCCACCGCCGCGGCGGCCAGGTCGGCCAGCTCGGTGAACGGCACGCGCACGGCCCGGGTGTCCGAGGTGTTCATCGCACGGCCTCCGCGGCGGCCCGGCGCACCGCGGGCCGTCCGGACGGTCCCCCGGGGAACGTCCCCCCGTCGTAGACGGGGACGCCCCGCAGGTACGTGGTCCGGACGGCGCCCGAGAGCGGCCGGCCGCAATAGGGGGTGACGGGGTGGCGGTGGAGGACGCCGAAGGGCTGGGGCGTGAGCGTCGCCTCGGGGTCGAAGACCACCAGGTCGGCGTCCTTGCCGAAGGCCAGGCCGCCCTTCCGGGCCGCGAGGCCCGCGAAGTGCGCCGGCGTCCGGCTCATCAGGTGCGCGAGCTCGCCCAAGCCCAGGCCGCGCGCCTTCATGCCGGTCCACACCGCGCTCAGGCTGAACTGGAGGCCCGCGATGCCGCCCCAGGCTTTTTGGAAATCGCCGCCCTCGAGGTCCTTCAAGGCCGGCGTGCACGGCGAGTGGTCCGAGACCACCATGTCGATGAGCCCGGACCGCAGCGCGTCCCAGAGCTTCTCGCGGTTCTCGGCCTCGCGGATGGGCGGCGCGCACTTGAACGGGGTCTGGCCGTCCTCGATGTCCTCGGCGCAGAAGGTCAGGTAGTGGGGGCAGGTCTCGACGGTGAAGGGCAACCCCTCCTTCTTGGCCGCCGCGACCTCGGCCAGCGCCCCCGAGGAGGACAGGTGCACGATGTGGACGCGGCAGCCCGTCTCGCGGCAAAGCCGGACCATCAGGCGCACCGCCCGGTCCTCCCAGTCGCGCGGCCGCGAGGCGAGGTAGCCCGCGTAGCGGCGCCAGGGGCCGGCCGGGCCGCAGGGGCCCTCGAGCTCGGCGTGGACCAAGAGCGGCAGGCCCAGCTTCGCGAGCACGGGCATCGCCGCCTTGAGGTCGGCCTCCCGCACGTGCGGGAACTCGTCGACGCCGGAGGGCACCAGGAAGCATTTGAACCCCAGCGCGCCCTCCGCGGCCATCGGGGCCAGTTCGCCGGCATTGCCCGGGACGACGCCGCCCCAGAAGCCGTAGTCGACGGCGCAGCGCCCGTCCGCGGCGGCGCGCTTGGCGAGCAGAGCCTCCTTCGTGGTCGTCGCCGGGATGGAGTTGAGCGGCATGTCCACGACCGTCGTGATGCCGCCCGCCGCCGCGGCGCGCGTCGCGGTCTCAAAACCCTCCCACTCGGCGCGGCCGGGCTCGTTGACGTGCGCGTGGGTGTCGACGAGGCCGGGCAGCAGGGCCAGGTCCCCCAGGTCGCGGAGTTCGAGCCCCTCCGGGGCGGCGTCGTAGGGCAGCACCGCGGCGACGGCTCCTCCCGAGACGACGACGACCGCCCGCCCCAGGCCTTCGGGCGTAGCGACGCGGCGGCTCTTCAAGGCGAAGGGCTTCACAGGTGGTCCCGGATGACCTTCGCGGCGGCCCAGCCGACCGCGACCACGGCGCCCATCACGGCCCAGGCGTGGCCGCCGCCGTAGGTGACCGACGCGCCGTGCGTCGAGATCATCGTGAAGATGAGCGGCACCGACAGATAGGTGTTGTGGCGCGAGCAGCGCCCGGCCAGCCTCGCGAGCTCCGGGTCCGGCGTGCCGCCGGCCTTCGTCAGCGCGATCATCCGGGCCTGGTTCGGGAGGATGATGCCCCAGACGTTCACGATCATGATGGTCCCGAACATCGCGCCGATGTGGAGGAAAGCCGCCCGGTCGCTCAAGACCGTGCCCAGCCAGCGCGTCAGCGCGACGACCAGGACCCAGGACACCGCCGCGCCGAGGGGTTCGAAGTTCTTAAGAGGCGAGCGCCACACGCAGTGATAGGCGCCCAGGCCCCCGACGAGGACCCCGAGCGAGATGCCGATCCCCTGCGCGCGCGTGACGGGCGAGCCGTATTCGAGCAGCGGCGCGCCGTTCCAGTAGACGAGGGCCAACAGGGCCATGCCGCTGAGCCAGGTCGTCATCGCCTCCCAGCGGAACCAATGCAGGGCTTTGGGCATGAGCTCCGGCCACTTCTGCTTCTCGACGAGATAGAAGCCTCCGCCGTGCACCATCCAAAGCTCGCCCGAGATGTTCTCCTTGCCCTTCCCGGTGGGCGCCTCGAGCGTGCGCTCCATCCAGTTGAAGAGGTACGTGGTGCCGATCCACATCACGCCGGCGATGACGTGGACCCAGCGCACCAAGAGGGCCAGCCATTCGGCGTAGTCGCTCACCATTGTTCCCCCCGCGGCTTGCCCGCCCCGAGCGTCAAGAGATAGGCGGCCACGGCGCGGACCTCGGAATCGTCGAGCTTTTCTCCCCAGGCCGGCATCGAGGAAGCCGCCTCGAGGCGCGAGCCGCGGCGGACCTTTTCGGCCAACTCGTCGGGCGTGTAGGTCTCGGCGACGGACGTCAGTGCCGGGATGAGGCCGCCCTTCGCGCCGGCGTTCGGCTGGCCGCCCGCGCCCGCCGGGCCATGGCAGGCGACGCAGCCGGCTTTCGCGTAAAGGACCTTCCCCCGCGCGACCGGGTCCGCGGCCAGCCCGGGCGCGTCCCAGGGGCGCGCGCCCGACGGGGCGTCGGCGCCCTGCAAGGACGCCAGGTACTCCACGAGCCCGCGCCGGTCGCCGTCGGAAAGCCCCGGCCGCG
Source organism: bacterium (assembly GCA_004322435.1). GTDB lineage: Bacteria > Elusimicrobiota > Elusimicrobia > UBA1565 > UBA1565 > SCTT01. The sequence continues at coordinate 4,991 of SCTT01000352.1, read as the reverse complement.
GCATCAAGGTCGCCGCCTTCACCGCATGCGGGTCCCGGAGCCAACCGTCGAGCCAGGAGGCCGAGCGGCGGAAGCCCACGAAGGAGAGGTCCGGACCCGAGTTGCCGCCCTTGCCGCCCACGGCGTGGCAGGCCCCGCAGCCGGAGGCGTCGAAGAGGGCGCGGCCGCCCGCGGAGGCGGGAGCGGCGGCGAGGAGGACGGACAAAAGCGCGGTCCGCATGGGTGACTGCAACGATTCTACCTGTTAACATAGCAGCGTGACTCCGCCCCCGGCGCTCCTGGGCCTTCTCGCCGCGCTCGCCTCCGCCGGCGGCGGCCAGACGCTCCAGCCCACCGCGAGCACGCCGCCGATGACGCTCGAGGACTCCCGCCGCCTCAGCGCGGAGCACGACCGGCTCTGCGTCCGCTTCGCGGCCGCCCTCGACGCGCTGGAAGCGGGGCGCAGGGATTTCGAGGGTGCCGCCGACCGGGAGGCCGCGCTCAAGCGCTGGGCCGTCCTCTTCGCGCCCGCCCACCAGGTCATCGGCGAGCAGGACGACCTCTGGAACGAGCACAACAGCCGGGTGCACGCCCTCGAGGTCTACGTGCTGACCGGGGCGGCGCTGCGCGTGGCCAACCGCGACCGGAAGCCCGAGACGTTCTCGGCGGACCTCGACACGATGCACAAGGCCAACGACGAGATGCGCTCCCGCAAGGACCGGCTGCTCGAGCGCTTTTGGGACGTCGGGGACCGGTATAAGGAGGCCGCCGCCAAGCTCGCCGCGGACCGCGAGACCGCGAAGCAGGACCGCGCGCTGGCGCTCGGACTCGCGGCCGCCGGCGCGGCCGTCGCGGCCCTGCTGGCCTGGGCGGCCCGGCGCTACGTCAAGGCGGCCCCCGAGGCCTTCCAAACCGCGCTCCCCCCCGCCGGCCCCGAAGCCTCCGCGCGCGCCCTCCCCGCCCTCATCGGCGGCAACATCGACGTGGTGCGCCCCATCGGCCGCGGCGGCATGGGCGAGGTCTACGAGGGCCTCGACCGCACGCTGCAGCGCCGCGTGGCCTTGAAGCGCCTGCGCCCCGAGCTCACCGGCAGCCCCGACGACCTCTCGCGCCTCTTAAAGGAAGCCCGCCTCGTCGCGACCCTGAAGCACCCCAACATCGTCGCCATCCACTCCGTCGAGAAGGAGGCCGGCCAGGTCTTCCTCGTCTTCGAGTACGTCGACGGGCCCACCCTGACGACCCTCCTGTCGCAGCGCCGGCAGCTGCCCTGGCCCGAGGCCCTGAAGGTCTTCTCGGGCGCCGCCGCCGCCCTGCAGGCCGCCCACGAGCGCAACATCGTCCACCGGGACTTGAAGCCCGGCAACATCATGCTGGACTCCAAGGGCGTCGTGAAGGTCATGGACTTCGGCATCGCCTCCGAGGCCGCCTTCGCCGTCTCCCGCATGACGCGCTCCGGCGCCTGGGGCACGCCGCCCTACATGTCCCCGGAGCAGGAGCTCGGCGAGGTCAACACCGGCGTGGACCTCTTCGCGCTCAACGTGGTCCTCTACGAGATGCTCACCGGCGAGCTCCCCTTCACCGGCCCCAACTTCCTCGCCCAGAAGCGCGAGCGCGTCTACATCCCCGTGTCGCAGGCCGTCCCCGCGCTGCCCAAGGCCCTGGACGCCTTCTTCGCCACCGCCTTCGACCCCGACCCGCTCAAGCGCATCCACGACGCCGCGGCCCTCTCGGCCGCCGCCGGGGCGCTCGTCTGACATGGCGGCCGCCCGCCTCCTCCTCGCCCTCGCGGCGGCCGCGCTGGCGGCGCGCGTGCCGCCTCCCTCCACGCGCGACCTCTCGAGCTGGCCCATCACGCCCGAGGAATCGGCCCGCATCGAGGCCGAGCACGAGAGGCTTTGCGAGCCCTACGGCCCCTTCCTCGAGCGGGTGGCGGCGAAGCGGATGGGCTACTCGAAGGCCCCCGACCCCGACGCCTACCTGCGGGAATGGTGGGACCTCCTGACCTCGCACCAGGGCGGCATCGACGAGATCCTAAGGCTGACCAACGACCACAACGACCGCGCGGGCACGCTCGAGGCCCGGCTCGTGGCCCGCGCGTTCGAGCGCGCCGCGTCCGGCGAAGCGTTCAACACGAGCCTCTCTCCGGAGCTCCACTTCATCCAAGAGACCAACGAGGTCATCAAGACCCGCAACGGGAAGGTCACCGGCCGCTGGTGGGAGGAAGGCGACCGCTTCCGGGAGGCCAGCGAGGCGCGGGCTGCCGCGCTAACGCGGGCCGCCGCCGACCGCAGGACTTTGCTGTGGGCCTGCGGCGGCCTCGCGGCCGCCCTCACCCTCGTCATCCTCGTCAAGCGCCGGGCGGACTCCCAGCCGATCGTTCTGGCCGCTCCGCCGGGCCAGGCGCCGGCGCTCCCCGCCCCGCAGGCCGTCCCCGCCCTCATCGGCGGCAACATCGACGTGGTGCGCCCCATCGGCCGCGGCGGCATGGGCGAGGTCTACGAGGGCCTCGACCGCACGCTGCAGCGCCGCGTGGCCTTGAAACGCCTGCGCCCCGAGCTCACCGGCAGCCCCGACGACCTCTCGCGGCTCTTGAAGGAGGCCCGCCTCGTCGCGACGTTGAAGCACCCCAACATCGTCGCCATCCACTCCGTCGAGAAGGAGGCCGGCCAGGTCTTCCTCGTCTTCGAGTACGTCGACGGGCCGACGCTGACGACCCTCCTGTCCCAGCGCCGGCAGCTGCCCTGGCCCGAGGCCCTGAAGGTCTTCTCGGGCGCCGCCGCGGCCCTGCAGGCCGCCCACGAGCGCAACATCGTCCACCGCGACCTCAAGCCCGGCAACATCATGCTGGATTCCAAGGGCGTCACGAAGGTCATGGATTTCGGCATAGCGTCGGAAGCCGCGTTCGCGGTGTCGAAGCTCACGCGCTCCGGGGCCTGGGGCACGCCGCCTTACATGTCCCCCGAGCAGGAGCTCGGCGAGGTCAACACCGGCGTGGACCTCTTCGCGCTCAACGTCTGCCTCTACGAGATGCTCACCGGCGAGCTCCCCTTCACCGGCCCCAACTTCCTCGCCCAGAAGCGCGAGCGGGTGTACACCCCCGTCTCGAAGGCCGTGCCCGCTTTGCCCAAGGCCCTCGACGCCTTCTTCGCGACCGCCTTCGACCCCGACCCGGTCAAGCGCTTCCACGACGCCGCGACGCTCTCGGCCGCGGCGGCCAGCCTCCTCTGATGCGGCCGGCCTCCGCGACGCTCGTCCTGCTCCTGGGTCTGGCCGCGGCAGAGGCCCGCACGCCCGAGGCCTTCACCGTCGAGGAGTCGGCCGCCCTCCACGCGGAGCACGCGCGGGCCGCCGACCGCATCGACGCGCAGCTCGACGCCATCGCCGCCCGGCGCCTCGGCTACGCCGACGCGCCGGACGCCGATGCGAGCCTGGCCCGCTGGACGGAGCTCTTCACGCCCATCGAAGGACTCAACGCGGAGATGAAAAAGGCCTGGGAAGAGCACCGGCGGCGCACCAACGCCCTCGAGATCCTCCGCGTCGGCGGAGCCCTCGAACGCGCGCACGTCGAGGGCGACGCGGACGTCTCGACCACCCCCGACCTCGCGGCCGTTCAAGACGACAACCGACGGATGGCGGTGCGCCAGAACAAGCTCTTCGACCGCTACGCCACGGAGCTCACGGCGTTAGACGACGCGCGGCTGTCCCGGAACCTGGCCCGCCGCCGCGAAGGCGACGCCCGCACGGCCGTCCGCGCGGCGCTGGCCGCGGCGGCCGCGGCCCTGCTCGTCGCGCTCTGGTCCCGCCGCGGCGCCCCTCGCCCCGGCGGGGCTCCCCCGCCGGCCGCCCCCGCGTCCCCGCCCCCCCTCGTTGGCGGGAACATCCGGGTCGTGCGCCCCATCGGCCGCGGCGGGATGGGCGAGGTCTACGAAGGGCTCGACGTGACCCTGCAGCGCAAGGTGGCCTTGAAGCGCCTGCGCCCCGAACTCACGGGCAGCGCCGACGACCTCTCAAGGCTCCTCAAGGAAGCCCGCCTCGTCGCGACCCTGAAGCACCCCAACGTCGTCGCCATCCACTCGGTCGAGAAGGAGGCCGGCCAGGTCTTCCTCGTCTTCGAGTACGTCGACGGCCCCACCTTGACGACCTTGCTCTCGCAGCGCCGGCAGCTGCCCTGGCCCGAGGCGCTCAAGGTCTTTCAGGGCGCCGCGGCGGCCCTGCAGGCGGCCCACGCCCGGAACATCGTCCACCGCGACTTGAAGCCCGGCAACATCATGTTGGATTCCAAGGGCGTCGTGAAGGTCATGGACTTCGGCATCGCCTCCGAGGCCGCGATGGCCGTCTCTAAACTGACGCGCTCCGGCGCCTGGGGCACCCCGCCCTACATGTCCCCCGAGCAGGAGTTGGGCGAGGTCAACGCGGGCGTGGACCTCTTCGCGCTGAACGTGGTCCTCTACGAGATGCTCACCGGCGAACTGCCCTTCACCGGCCCCAACTTCTTAGCGCAGAAACGCGAAGGCGTCTACATCCCGGTCACGCAGGCGGTGCCGGCGCTGCCCAAGGCGCTGGACGTCTTCTTCGCAACCGCCTTCTGCCCCGACCCGGCGAAGCGGTTTCCCGACGCGGCGACCCTCTCGGCCGCGGCGGGCGCCCTCAGCTGAGGACGCGCAGTTCGAAGGAGATCCGTTCGGCCGCGCCCAGCCAGACGCCCGCGCAGGGGCCGCAGCGGAACACGGCGAAATCCTCGCCGACGAAGCGCCCCGCGTCCAACGGCTTCGCGCACTCCGGACAGACGAACGTGACGGCGCCCATCTCCGCGGTCCATTCGCGCGCCGGTTTCTTCTTCTTGGCCAGCAGGCCGCCCAGGTCGGCCTCCTTGAGCCAGCTCCCGCGGCACTCGGGGCACGCCGCCCAGGGCTCGCGCGGCCCCAGCTCGGCCGCGCACTCGGCGCACAGGAGCATGCCCGGCTTCTTGGCGGCCCGCCGGGAAGCCGCGCGCGCGGCCAGGAAGCTCCGGC
>SCTT01000351.1 GCA_004322435.1 bacterium | reverse complement strand
CGAGCGCCTGCACGCGGGCGCGCCGCTCGTGTTCGCGACGCCCGCCGGACTGGCCGTCCCCGCCCCGTCGGCCGCCGACTACGCCCGCGAGCGGGTGACGGTGCGCCTGCGCCAGGGGCCCAAGCGCCAAACCCTGCTGGACCGCTTGGCCTCGCTGGGCTACGCCCGCGCCGACTTCGTCGAGAGCCCGGGCGAGTTCGCCGCGCGCGGCTCGGTGGTGGACTTCCACGCGCTCGAGCCCTCGCGCGCGGTGCGCGTGCTCTACGACGGCGACGCGGTGGTCTCCCTGCGCGTCTTCGACCCCGCGACCCAGACCACTTTGCCGGAGCTCCTCGAAGAGGCGACCGCGGGGCCCGCGGCCGAGGCTCCCGCGTCGACGACGGTGGGAGCCTTGCTCGCGGGGCGGGGCACCTGGCTGGTGGAGCCCGGACTGGAGCCCGCGGCCGCCCCTCCCGTCCTGCTGCGCGCGGGGGCGGCTCTCCCGGGCGAGGCGGCGCTCGACCTGGGTTGGGCGCCTTTCCCGGCGGCGCGGGGCGGCGCGGCGGCCGCGGCGGCGTACGCCAAGGAACGCTCCGCCGCCGGCTGGAAGGTCTACCTCTACTCGATGACGCGCGGCGAAGACGAGCGCCTGCAGGAGGTCCTCGAGGGGCAGGTCCCGGCCGGGTCCGTGCAGTTCCTCGTCGGACCCCTGCGCCACGGGCTGGCCGACGCCGCGGCGAAGCACGCGTTCTTGTCCTCGGCCGAGCTCTTCGGCCGCGCCTGGCGCGTGCCGCGCTGGCAGGCCCCGGCCGGGGCCGAGCGCCTGCGCGTGCGCTGGCGGGAACTCAAAAAGGGCGACTACGTCGTGCATGAGCAGTTCGGGGTCTCCCGCTTCTTAGGGCTCGAAGCCGTGGCCGAGCCCGGTTCAGCGCAGGCCGAGGCGACGGGCGGGAAGGCCTCCGTCCACGACTGCCTGTCCTTGGAGTTCCGCGGGGGCGACCGGCTGTATCTCCCGATGACCGAGTTCAAGTCGGTGCAGAAGTATGTCGCGGCCGAGGGCGCGCGCCCGCGCCTGTCGTCCTTGGACACCAAGACCTGGGCCGAGGTGAAGGCCCGGGTCGAGGAGGGGGTGCGCGAGCTCGCCGAGGAGCTTTTGCGCCGCCACGCCGAGCGCAAGGCTCTGCCCGGCCACGCCTTCCCGTCGCGCACGCACCTCGAGGCCGAGTTCGCGGAGTCCTTCCCGTACGAGGAGACCCCCGACCAGGCCAAGGCCATCGCCGAGGTCTCGGCCGACATGGAGGCCCCGACGCCGATGGACCGCATCGTGGTGGGCGACGTCGGCTTCGGGAAGACCGAGGTCGCGATGCGCGCCTGCCTCAAGTGCGTCGCCGGCGTGCGCCAGGCCGCGGTGCTGGTCCCCACGACGGTGCTCGCCGACCAGCACCTGCGGACGTTCCGTTCGCGCTTCGCCGAGTATCCGGTGCGCGTCGAAGGCCTCTCGCGCTTTTCGACCCCGGCCGAGCAGAAGTCGGTCTTGGACGGCCTGCGCAAGGGCACGGTGGACGTGGTCGTCGGCACGCACCGCCTGCTCTCCCCGGACGTCAAATTCAAGGACCTGGGGCTCGTCGTCGTCGACGAGGAACACCGCTTCGGGGTGCGCGACAAGGAGCGGCTCAAGGTCCTCAAGGCCCGCGCCGACGTCCTGACGATGTCGGCGACGCCCATTCCGCGCACGCTCCACCAAGGGCTGTCGGGCCTGCGCGACATCTCGCTCATCCAGAGCGCGCCGACGGGGCGCCTCCCCATCGTCACCGAGGTCCGCCCGTACGACGACCGCCACGTGAAGACCGCCATCGAGGCGGAGATGGCGCGCGGCGGGCAGGTCTACTACGTCCATAACCGCGTGCAGTCCCTGCCGGCCGTCGTCGAGCGCCTGAAGGCCCTCGTCCCGGGCGCCCGCCTCGTGATGGGCCACGGCCAGATGAAGGCCGACGCCCTCGAGAAGGCGATGTGGGACTTCCACAAGGGGGAATACGACATCCTCGCCGCCTCGACCATCATCGAGTCCGGCCTCGACATCCCCACCGTGAACACTTTGCTCGTCGAGGACGCCCAGGACTTCGGCCTCTCCCAGCTTTACCAGCTGCGCGGGCGCATCGGCCGCGAGAGGCGCCGCGCGACCTGCGTGCTCTACTACCCGGGCGACGCGGCGGGCCTCAAGTCCCTCTCGGAGGACGGACGCCGGCGCCTCGAGGCTCTGCGCGAGTTCAAGGACCTGGGCTCGGGGCTCGGGCTCGCGATGCGGGACTTGGAGATCCGCGGCGCCGGAGACCTCCTGGGCGCACGCCAGCACGGCTACATCAACGCGGTGGGCGTCGAATACTACTCGCAGCTCCTCGAGACCGAGGTGGAGCGCCTGCGCGGGCGGCGCGCCAAGCTCCAGCGCGCCCCGGCCCAGCTCGACCTCTCCCTGCCGGCCTTCATCCCGGAGACGGTCCTGCCGGGCGATTTGGAGCGCCTGCGCTTCTACAAGCGCGCCTTGGACGCCGACGAGAAAGGCTTGGACGCCCTCAGCCGCGAGCTCGTCGACCTCTCGGGACCCGTGCCGGCGGAGGTCGAGAACCTCTTCTCGGTGCTGGCCCTGCGTCGGCGCGCGTCGCGCCGCGGCGTGCGCGCCGCGGCCGAGCGTGCGGGGCGCCTCGAGCTGTGGCTGCACGCCGGCGTCGAGCCTCCCGCCCCGGCGCTGGCGGCGTGGCTGCGCTCCTTCGGGACGCGCCTCGAGTTCGCGCGCGCGGCGGAGGGCGACGGGGTGAAGCTGGCGCTGGGACGGCAGGACGCGCGGCAGGCTTTAGAAGAGCTGCTCGAGCCTTTGCCGGAGGTGGCGTGAACCGAAGAAGAGGAGCCCCCGAGGGGGCCGCAGATGCCCCTCAATTCAATACGATGTCGTGACTCGTCACGCGCGAGGAACCCTGAAATTACGGATCATGGCACAGAACGAGATGCCGACATTCCGGGCGGGAATCGACTTCAACACCGGTCTTCACGGCGGAATTTACGCGCCTCGGGCGCGTGGCTTCGAGGATTCCTCATACGGGAATCCTCGAAGCGGGAACCCTCTGCGAGGCAATTTCGGGCTCTCGCTTCGCCTAGGACGGCGAACTGCTCGTGATGGCGGTCGTGAACTCGCCCCGGGGCGAGTTGGGGATAAGTCGGGGCCGGGCGCCATCGGGCGGCGAACTCGTTTGATCCGTCGTTGCTCCAAATCATGAGCGTCGTCGTCCCCGTCGACCCCGTCTGCCATATGGACGTGGACCCCGAGCACCCGAAGGGCGGCTCGCACCCCCACGGCGGCAAGCTCTACCTCTTCTGCAACCCCAAATGCCGCGCGCGCTTCGCCGCCGACCCCGAGGGCTGGCTGTCCGGCCGCCTGGACCTGGCCGCCGTCGTCGCTGCGGAGGCGGCCGCCGCCGGCCCCACGACGGCCTGGGTCTGCCCGATGTGCCCCGAGGTCCGGGAGCCCAAGCCGGTGCCCTGCCCCTCCTGCGGGATGGCGCTCGAGCCCGAGACCCCCGGCGCGGAGGACGACGGCGGCGAGCTCGCCGACATGACGCGCCGCCTATGGGCCGCCGCGGCGTTCGGCCTGCCGGTGATGGGGCTGGCGATGGCGATGCGCGCGCCCGTCCTGCAGGCCGTCCTGGCCGCCCCGGCCGTGTTCTGGGCGGGTTGGCCGTTCTTCGAGCGCGCGTGGGTCTCGCTTAAGACCGGCCGGCTCAACATGTTCACTCTCATCGCGCTGGGGACGGCCGCGGCCTACGGCGGGAGCCTCCTCGCCCTCCTCGTCCCCGGCCTGACCCCGGCCGCGTTCCGGGACCACCACGGCCGGGCGCCGATGTACTTCGAGGCCGCGGCGATGATCACCGCCTTCGTCTGCCTGGGCCAGGTCTTGGAGCTGCGCGCCCGCGCGCGCACCAAGGAGGCCCTGGCGGCGCTGATGGACCTCGCCCCCAAGACCGCGCGGCGCGTGGGCCCGGGCGGCGACGAGGACGTCCCGCTCGCGGCGCTCAAGGCCGGGGACACCCTGCGCGTACGCCCCGGCGAGGCCGTCCCGGTGGACGGCACCGTCCTCGAGGGCCGCTCCGCGGTGGACGAATCGCTCGTCACGGGCGAGGCGATGCCCGTCGAGAAGGGCCCGGGGGCCGAGGTCATCGGCGGAGCGCTCAACGGCGACGGCTCGTTCACGATGCGCGCCGACGCGGTCGGCCAGGACACCCTGCTCGCGCGCGTGGTGGCGCTGGTCGCCAAGGCCCAGCGCACGCGCGCCCCGGCCCAGGCCCGCGCCGACGCGGTGGCCGCGCGCTTCGTCCCCGCGGTCGTGGCCGCCGCGGCCGTCGCGGCCGCCGCCTGGCTCCTCTTCGGCCCCGAGCCGCGCCTCGCCCACGCCCTCTCCGCGGCCGTCGCGGTGCTCGTGGTCGCCTGCCCCTGCGCGCTCGGACTGGCCACCCCGATGTCCGTGACCGTCGGAGTCGGGCGGGGGGCGCGCGCGGGGGTCTTGGTGCGGGACGCCGCCGCGCTCGAGGAGCTCGCGGCCTTCGACACGCTCGTCTTGGACAAGACCGGGACCTTGACCGAGGGGCGGCCCGTCATCGAGTCCGTCTCGCCGACCGGGGACCTCTCCGAGGCGGAGGTCCTCCGTCTGGCGGCGGCCGTCGAGCGCGCCAGCCAGCACCCGCTCGCCAAGGCCGTCCTGGCCGAGGCCGCCCGGCGCGGCCTCTCGGTGCCGGAAGCCTCCGACGCGCAGCTCGAGCCCGGCCGCGGCGTCTCCGGAACGGTCGAAGGGCGCCGGGTGTTCGTCGGGCGTCCCGAGGCCGAGGGGGGGCAGGGGCGCATCGTCTTCGCGGTGCGGGTGGACGGACGCGAGGCGGGCGTCCTCGCCGCCGCGGACCCGCTCAAAGAGGGCGCCGGCGAGGCCGTCGAAGCCCTGCGGCGCCTGGGCGTACGCTTGGTGCTGGCCACCGGCGACGGCGCGGGGGCGGCGGGGCCGGTGGCCGAGGCTCTGGGCATCTTGGAGGTCCGCGCCCGCCTCCTGCCGGCGGACAAGGCGGCCCTCGTCGAGCAGCTCAAGGCCGCCGGGCGCCGCGTGGCCATGGCCGGCGACGGGGTCAACGACGCGGCGGCGCTGGCCGCGGCCCACGTGGGGGTGGCCATGGGCCACGGGGCGGACGCCGCGAAGGCCTCGGCGGCGGTGACGCTCGTCCACGGCGACCTCGCGGGGCTCGTGCGCGCGCGCGTGCTGGGCCGGGCCGTCACCGAGAACGCGCGCCGCAACCTCTTTTGGGCGTTCGCCTACAACGCGGCGGCGGTGCCGTTGGCCGCGGGGCTGCTCTACCCGGTCACGGGCTGGATCCTCGGCCCGATGGCCGCCGGCGCCCTGATGAGCCTGAGCTCCGTCACGGTCATCACCAACGCCTTATTCCTCCGGGACCTGAAATTGTAAAGTACGGCCGATGTCCCGGCTCGTGCCCCTTTCCTTAATAATGCTGACCCTCGCCTCGGCGGCCTGCCGCAAGTCGCGCGAAGACGAGGAGGTCGTCGCGCGCGTGGGCCGCACGGCCATCACCCAGTCCGAGTTCCGGCACAAGCTCCAGGAGGTCGCGCCGGGCTACCAGAGCTACGTCGCGACGCCGCACGGCCGCCGCCAGTTCCTCGACGTCCTCATCCGCGAGGAGCTCATGCGCGAGGCCGCCAAGGCCGACGGCGTCGCGGAGTCCCCGGAATACCGCGAGCGCGTCGCCGAGCTCAAGCGCGAGGAGGAAAGCCGGCTGCACGAGGCGGCCGACTACCTCCTCTCGAAGCTGTGGGTGGAGCGCCTGCGCGAGAAGAGCGTGATCTCCGCGACCGAGGACGAGGCGCGCGACTATCTCAAGAAGAACCCCGCGCAGGTCTCGGCCCGCCACATCCTCGTCGCCACCGCCGACGAGGCCGAGGCGGCGCTCGCCCGGATCCGCGGGGGGGCCTCCTTCGCGGAGGCGGCCAAGAAGACCTCGCTCGACGGGGAGACCGCCGGCGACGGCGGGCGGATGCGGCCCGCCCTCGCCGGGGAGACGCTCCCCGAGCTCGAGGTCCTTTTCAAGATGCGCGTCGGGGAGCTCGGCGGCCCCGTGCGCAGCCGGTTCGGCTACCATATCCTCCATAAGGACGGGGAGGACCGGCCCGACTTCGAGGCCGTGCGGGAGCGCGTGATGGAGATCGTCGAGAAACAGAAGCTGGACCGGCATCTGCAGACGGTGCAGGGGTCGATCCGCGTGGAGGTCGTCGATGAGCAGTTCAAATAGGATCCTGGCCGCCGCGCTGGCCCTCGGGCTGTGCGCGCCGGCGGCCTCGGCCGCCGTCCTCGAGGACGTCGTCGCCCGGGTCAACGGGAAGCCGCTGCTCCTCTCGGAGTATCAGAAGAACCTCCGCTCCGTGCTCGACAACTACCAGAAGTCGATGCCCGAGGTGATGCGGGACACCGAGGCGGTCAAGGAGCTGCAGACCAAGGTCCTCGACCAGATGGTCGACGACGAGATTTTGGCCCAAGAGGCCGAGAAGAAGGGCATCAAGGTCCACCAGCGCGAGGTCGAGAAGGGCATCCTCGAGGTCCAGGAGCGCTCGTTTCGGCAGGACGGCGAGACGGGCGAGCGCCGCGACGACAAGAGCGTCGAGGCGGCCCTGCGCAAGGAGCTCGCCGGCGAGGGGCTGACCTGGGAGCAGTTCTCGGACCGCATCCGGCGGCAGCTTTTGATCCGCAAGGCCGTCGAGGCCGAGGTCGCCGCCAAGCTCAAGGACGCAGACGAGAAGCGCGTGAAGGAGGCCTTCGAGCGGTTCAAGACGGTGGTCAACGGCTCGACCGACGTCTTGAAGGCCCTGCCCGAGGCCGAGGCCTCCGCGTGGGGCGGCTTCGCGATGCGCCTCAAGGACACCCATTCCGAGCGCGTGCGCGTATCGCACGTCTTGGTGAAGGCCGCTCCCGACGCGCCGATGACCGAGAAGGCCAAGGCCCTCGAGAAGGCCAAGGGCCTCAAGAAGAAGCTCGACGACGGCGCGGACTTCTACGAGGCCGCCCGCGCCGAATCCGACGACCAGGAGAGCGCGCCCCGCGGCGGCGACCTGGGTTGGATCCTCAAGGGCTGGATGCCTGAGCCCTTCGAGAAGGCCGCCTTCGCCCTCGGCGTCGGCGAGGTCTCCGAGCCGGTGGCGACCGACTTCGGCTACCACCTGGTGCGCGTGCAGGAGAAGAAGGCCAAGGAGGCCCTGAACCTCGAGAAGCTCCGGGGCCCCATCAAGGAGTTCCTCTACAACATCGACTACCAGCGTGAGCTGGTCGATTACGTGAAGGGCCTGCGCAAGAAGGCCGTCATCGAGTCGAAGGCCCCGCCGGCGCCCTGATGCGCCCGCTCGTCGCATTCACCTCCGGGGACCCCTGGGGCGTGGGCCCCGAGGCGGCGGTGAAGGCGATGCGCGACGCGCGCGTGCGCCGGGCGCTGCGCCCGCTCGCCGTCGGCCCGCGGGCGGCCTGGGCCGCCGCGGGCTGGCGGCCGGCGCTCTCGCCGCTCATGGACCCCGGAGTCGCGCCCGGCTCCGTCCGGCGCGCGCCGAACCGGGAGGGGGGGCGGTCCTCCTATGAGGCCGTGCGCCTCGCGGCACGGCTCGCGGCCCGGCGTCTCGTGGGCGGGTTCGTCACCGGCCCGGTCTCAAAGGAGGCCTGGCGTCTGGCGGGGGCGCCGCACCTGGACCACACCGCGTTTCTCAAGGCCTTGACCGGCGCCAAGCGCGTCGCGATGATGCTCTTGGGCGGCGCGTTCCGCGCCGTCATCGCGACGCGGCATATCCCCCTAAGAGACGTCCCGCGGGCCGTCACCGCCGACGCCGTCGTCGAGGCCGCGACCTTGGCCCATGAGGGCCTGCGCGACGGGCTGGGCCTGTCCCGGCCGCGCCTGACCCTGTGCGCCCTGAATCCGCACGGGGGCGAGCACGGCCTCCTGGGCCGCGAGGAGCTCGACGTCCTCGTCCCCGCCGCCGCCGCCCTGCGCCGCCGCGGGCTGAGGCTCGCCGGGCCGCTTCCCGCCGACGCCGCCTGGGCCGGCCAGGCCGCCGGGAAGAGCGACGCCTTGGTGGCGCTCTACCACGACCAGGCGCTCATCCCCTTGAAGGCCGCCGCCGGCTATTCCATCGTCAACTGGACGTTGGGCGTACCCCTGGTGCGCACGTCGCCCGGCCACGGGACGGCCTACGACATCGCGGGCCGCGGCCGCGCGAACCCGGAAGGGACCGTGCAAGCCGCCCTCCTCGCCGCCCGGTTGGCCGGAAGGGCCGCGTGAGCGTCCTGGCCCTGCTCCTCGCGCTGGCGGCCCCCGCCGCCGCCCAGACGGCCTCCACGCGCACCGTCACCGAGATCGTCGACATGGCCAACAAGGTCCTGCGCGGCGACTCGAGCCACGCGCGGCTCAAGATGACCATCGTGGACCCCAAGTGGGAACGTTCCCTCGAGGTCGAAGCCTGGAACCACGGGCGCACGCGGGCCTACATCGTCATCCACGCCCCGCCTAAGGAGAAGGGCACCACGACCCTGCGGCGCGGCGAGGAGATGTGGATGTGGATGCCGCGCGTCGAGCGCACGATGAAGGTCCCCCCGTCGATGATGCACTCCTCCTGGCAGGGCTCGGACTTCACCTACGAGGACATCGTGAAGGCCGACTCCATCGTCAAGGACTATACGCACAAGCTCCTCAAGACCGAGAAGGGCGCCGACTGGGAGGTCCACGAGATCCAGGCGACGCCGAAGCCGGACGCCCCCGTCGTCTGGGGCAAGGTCCTCTTCTCGGTGGGCGTGTACCCGGACGGCTGGGTCATCCCGCTCAAGGAAGAGGACTACTCCGAGCGCGGCGAGCTCATCCGGACCATCTCCCTGACGCGCGTGAAGGAGATGGGCGGCCGGCGCGTGCCGACCCGCCTCGAGTGCGTGCCGACCCGGACGCCCGGCCGCAAGACCGTCCTCGACTACGGCCTCATCGAATTCGACCTGGACCTGGCGGACTCCTTCTTCAGCGTCTCGCGCCTGCGCAAATGAGCGCCGCCGGGGTGTGGGCCCTGGCGTGGAAGAACCTATGGCGCAACAAGCGCCGCACGCTCATCACCGTGCTCTCCGTCGCCGCCGGCCTGGCCGCCCTCCTCTTCGCGCAGAGCCTCATCGAGACCATCCAGGTCCAGCTCGTGGGCAAGTCCACCGGCATCCACACCGGGCACCTGCAGGTCCTCGAGAAAGACACGCCGGACATGAAGTTCCCGGACCGCTGGATCGCGGACCCGGCGCCCGTCGTCAAGGCGCTGCGCTCTCTGCCGAACGTCTCGGCCTTCGAGAGCCGGGTCGTGGTGACGGGCCTCTTGAGCTCCAAAAACGAGTCGGCGGGCGTGATGCTCGTGGGCGTCGAGCCCGACAAGGACCCCAAGGTCCTCGCCATCAGCACGTACCTTAAGGAAGGCCGCATCCTCCGGCCCGGCGACGCGGGGCTCTATCTCGGGGACACCTTGGCCGGCCAGCTAGGCGTCAAGGTCGGCGACGAGGTCGTGATGATGGCCACGACGCGGGACGGCTCGATGGGCGCCGAGCTCGCGCACGTGGTGGGGATCTATCACACGGGCTCCTATACCTTCGACGTGTCGTTGGCCTACGCCGACATCGGCCAGGTCCAGAGGATGATGGCCGCCGAGGGCCTGGTGAACGATTTCGTCGTGAAGCTCCAGAACGCCGACCTCCTCGAGGCGACGCGGGCGCGCCTGGCGGCCGCGCTCAAGGGGCAGCCGCTCAAGGCCGCGACGTGGGAGGAGATCGACTACGAGCTCGTGGGCATCCGCGACTACCAGGACGCGCTCCTGCGCATCGTGCTGGGAGTCGTTTTCCTCATCGTGGCCCTGGGCATCGTGAACACCTTGCTGATGTCCATGTACGAGCGCGTGCGCGAGTTCGGCCTGCTGATGGCGCTCGGCGCCCGCCGCGGCTTCGTCGGCCGCCTGGTGGTCGCCGAGTCGGTCCTGCTGGGCGTCCTCGGCGCCTTCTTCGGGCTGGCGGCGGGTTCTACCCTCATCCTTTACTATGGCCGCCAAGGCCTGAGGCTGCCCATCAACGACGCGGTGGGCTTCTTCATGCCCTTCGACGCGCTCTTGTACCTGCGCTTCGACTGGCCGCGCCACCTGACGGCCCTGGCCTGCGTGTTCGTCACCTGCGCCCTCTCCGGCCTGCCGCCGGCCCTGCGCGCGATGCGGCTTAAGCCCGCCGTCGCGCTGAGGCAGACGTGACGCTCTGGGTCCTGGCCTTTCGGAACGTGCTGCGGAACGCCCGCCGCAGCCTGCTGGCCGCCGGGGCCGTCGCCGTGGGCCTGACCGCCGTGATGTTCGGGCAGAGCCTGCTGCGCTCGTTCCAGCGTCAGATGGTCGACAAGGCGACCGGCGTGATGCTGGGACACGCGCAGGTGCAGGCCAAGGGCGCCAAGGACCGCAAGGTGCCCGAGACGCTCTTGAGCAGGCCGGAGCGTTTCACGGAGCTGATGCGCCGGGACCCCCGCGTGAAGGCGGCGGGGGCGCGCCTCCTTTACACCGGGCTCGTCTACTCGGCGACCGCCTCGCGCGGCGTGCTCGTGGCCGGCGTCGAGCCCGAAAACGAGAGGGAGCTCTCGATCATCCCCGGTTACCTGACCGAAGGGCGCTACTTCGGCGGCGGCGAGCGCGACGCGGTCATGGGGGCCAAGCTCGCGCGCGAGCTCGACGTCCGCATCGGGGAGCGCATCGTCGTGATGGCCCAGCGCCCCGGCGGCGAGATGCAGTCCGAGCTCTTCCGCGTGGCCGGGCTCTATCACACCGCCTCCGTCACCTACGACGGCCAGATCGTCTACGTGCCGCTGGCGATGGCCCAGCGCATCCGGGGCAAGGAAGGGCAGGCCAGCCACGTGGCGGCCCGGCTCAAGGACGGCGACTCCCTCGAGGCCTTCGCGGGCGAGCTGGGCGCCGTCCTGAGCGACCCGGGCGCCGTCGTCCTCACCTACAAGGACGTGGGCAGCGAGGTCGTGGGCATCAAGAAGTTCCAGGACGCCATCCTCGTCGTCATCATGCTCGTCATCTACGCCATCGTCGGCCTAGGC
>SCTT01000350.1 GCA_004322435.1 bacterium | reverse complement strand
GGCCGGCATCCCGGTCAAGGCCTTCCAGCTGACCCCTTACGCGATGGTCAACATGGAGTCCGGCAGCGCCTCCTTCGACTTCGACACCGGCTACAACACGTACATCCCGGTCACGGACACGGTCGTGAACATCGAGCCCTTCACCGTGTCCACCGTCGGGACCGACCTGCTCTACACCCCGTGGGGGCTCTCGCTGGGGACGCTCTATCAGGCGGCCAGCGCCAAGAAGCAGCAGAGCGGCTATAAGCTGGTGCTCATCACGCTGTCGTGGCATTTCCGAAAGTCCTGACGCTCGCGGCGGTCCTGCTCGCCGGCTGCCCGTCGGGCGGCGGGCAGTACCTCCGGCGCGGGTACCGCCCCCCCGCGTCGCTGGCCGTGCTGCCCTTCGACAACCGGACGACCGACCTCGACGGCCCCGTCGTCGCGCGGGTCTGGTTCGACCAGCGCCTGGGCGAGCGCAAAGGCTACCGGACCCTCCCCCTCGAGGGCGTCGACTCGGCCCTGCGCCGCCTCGGGATCACCGACGGCGGGCAGCTGCGCTCGCGCACCGCGGCGGAGCTGTGCGCGGCCCTGGGGACCGAGGCCCTCGTCCACGGCGACCTGCTCGAGTTCGGCCAGACGACGACCGGCTTCCTGAACGTCCGCCGGGTCAAAGCGGCCTTCGAGATGAAGGCCTGCCCGTCGGGCGAGACGCTGTGGCGCGCCGAGGGGACCGGCGCCGAATCCGAGACGGCGGTCTCGGCGGCGGGAGCGCTCCGCGCGGGGCTCAAGGCGCTGGGCACCCAGCTCGCCGAGAAGGCGCTGGGCAGCCCGCTGCGCACCCAGACGCTCGACATGGTCTGGAACGCCATCGAGTTCCTCCCCCCCGCGGGCCGTCCCTAGGGCGGCCGCCGCCTTGCTAAACTCGGTGGGATGAGAGCCGCCCTCCTCCTGTGCCTCCTCGCCGTCTCCGCCCGCGCCGACGGGCGCCCCCCCGAATGGGCGCAGCCGGTGACGGTCGAAGGGGTCGACAACCTCCACCGCGTGACGCCCACCCTGTACCGGAGCCGCCAGCCGACCCGGGCCGGCATGGCGAACCTCGAGAAGCTCGGCGTCCGGACGGTCATCAACCTCCGCGCATTCGATTCAGACACGGACGAAATCGCCGGGACCGGCCTCAGGGAAGTACACGTCGGCGTCCTGACCTGGTGGGTCCGGGACAAGCACGTCGTCGCCGTGCTCAAGGCCCTGCGCCGCCGCGAGGACGGCCCCTTCCTCATCCACTGCCAGCACGGCGCCGACCGCACGGGCCTGATGGTCGCGATGTTCCGCCTGGTCGAGCAAGGCTGGACGAAGGAGGCGGCTCTCAAGGAATTGCGCGAGGGCGGCTACGGCTTCCACGCGCAGTGGAAGAACATCGTGCGCTATATCGAGAAGGTCGACGTCGCCCGCATGAAGGCGCGGGTCGACGCCCCTTAGCCGCCAGGTTCCCGGATTTTTCCCTCGAACCGGCTGCCGAACGGCGCAGTTTACGCGCCTCGGGCGCGTGGGTTCGAGGATTCCGGACATCCGGAATCCTCGAACCTCCTCTCAATGAACGACGGTGCGCGTACAGCCCGGCTAGATCGGAAGAGC
>SCTT01000349.1 GCA_004322435.1 bacterium | reverse complement strand
CCGCGCCGACGGCGACGCCCGCCTCGACGACGGCGCCGGCGCCGACCTCGACGTCGTCGGCCAGGACGGCGGAGGGGTCCACGACGGCGGTCGGATGAATCTTGGGCATGGAGCAAGTTTATCTTATACTCGGGCCGTGGAAGACGACGACCCCTTAAAGCGCCTGGGCGTGCGCGACGAGGACCTGGAGGAGAGCTTCACCCGCTCGGGCGGCAAGGGCGGGCAGAACGTCAACAAGGTCTCGACGGCCGTCCTCCTCAAGCACAAGCCCTCGGGGGTCTTCGTGCGCTGCGAGGAGGCCCGCTCCCAGGCCGACAACCGCCGGATGGCGCGCTGGCGCCTGGCCGGCAAGCTCTCGGCCATGCGGGACGCGGAGGTCGCCGCCCGGCGGCATGCCGCGGAGAAGGCCCGCCGCACGGCGCGGCGCCCCTCGAAGGCCGCGCGGCGGCGGAACGTCGAGAACAAGCGGCACCGCTCCGAAGTGAAGAAGGGCCGCCGCGGCGACTGGGACTAGACGGACGCCGGGCCGGGGCATGACGGCCCTCAGGGGCGCTCGGGGAGGGGCGTGGTATCATCGGCGGCGTCATGCCCCCCGGCGGCGCCGACCCCCTCCGGATCGCCCCTGAGACGCTCTTCGCGGGGCTTCTCTCGCACACGCGCCTCGTCGTCTACCTCAAGGACCTCTCGGGACGCTATCTGTTCGTCAACAAGCGCTACGAGGAGCTCTCCGGCGCGCCGGCCGCCTTCATCATCGGCAAGACCGACCGCGACCTCTTCCCTCCCGAGGTCGCCGGCCTCTTCGCCGCCCAGGACGCGGCCGTGGCGGCCAAGGGGGCGCCCGCCGAGTTCGAAGAGACCATCCCCCTGCCCGGCGGCGTGTTCTCCTTCATCACCGAGAAGTTCCCGCTCAAGGACGCCGACGGCCGCATCTGGGCGGTGGGCGGGTTCTGCACCGAGACGACGCTCCAGCAGCGCCGCGCGGAGGAGTCCCTGGCCGCGGAGCGCGAGCGCGCCCGGGTCACCCTGCGCTGCATCGGGGACGGCGTCGTCAGCGCGGACACCGACGGGGTCGTCTTGACCGTCAACCCCGCCGCCGAGGGGATGCTCGGCCGCTCGGGCGGCGAGCTCGTGGGCCGCTCGCTCGCCGAGGTCCTCCCGCCCTCGGCCGGGGACCCGCCGCGCCTGACCATCCCGCGCGGGGACGGCTCGCGCTGCGTCTGCCACGTGCGCACGGCCCCGGTCGCGGACCGCAACGGCCTGCCGGTCGGCAGCGTCGTCTCGATGCGGGACATGACGGCGGTCGAGGCGGCCCATGAGGCGCTCGACGGCGCGCTGCGCCGGACCCGGACCATCATGAAGGCCATCCCGGACATCTTCTACCTCCTCGACGCCGACATGCGCCTGGCCGACTGGAACGAGGTCCTCGAGACGGTGTCCGGCCTCACGCCCGCGCAGCTGCGCGGGCGCCACGCCCTCGAGTTCTTCAAGTCCGACAAGGACGTCGCCGCCGAGGGCATCGCGGACGCCGTCTCGAGGGGGCAGACCCTGCGGGAGGCGCGCTTTTTGACCGGCGACGGGCGGGAGATCCCGTACTTCTGGAGCGCCGCGGCGCTGAGGGACGCCGAGGGCAAGCTCCTGGGCCTGGTGGGGGTGGGCCGGGACATCACCGAGGCGAAGCGCGAGGAGGCCGGCCGCCTGACCGTGCAGAAGCTCGAGTCGTTGGGGCTCCTGGCCGGGGGGATCGCCCACGACTTCAACAACCTCCTGACGGGCATCATCGGGAACATCTCGCTCTTGGCCGGCTCCGCGGGCCTGGCTCCGGAAGACCGCGACGTCGTCGCGGCGACCCTGCGCGCGTCGTCCAAGGCCAAGAACCTCACCCTCCAGCTCTTGACCTTCGCGAAGGGGGGGGCGCCGCAGAAGAAGACCCTGGCCGTGGGACCCCTCCTCCGCGAGGCGGCGGACTTCGTCGGGCGAGGCTCCTCGGTCCGCTGCGACCTCTGCGTGGAGGACGGCCTCCCGCTCGTCGAGGCCGACGAGGGGCAGCTCTCCCAGGTCGTCCACAACCTCATCATCAACGCCCGACAGGCCATGCCCGCGGGGGGGGTCGTGTCGGTCTCCGCCCGGACGGCGGAGCTCAAGGCCGGCGAGGTGCGGGGGCTGCGGGCCGGCCCCGCCGTCCGCATCGACGTCACGGACAGGGGCCACGGGATCCCGGAGGAGCATCTCGGCCGCATCTTCGACCCGTACTTCACGACGAAGCGGGAAGGGCGCGGCTTGGGGCTCGCCACCTCGCGCTCGATCGTGGAGATGCACGGCGGCGCCATGTCCGTCTTCTCGCGCCCTGGGGAAGGGGCCACGTTCACCATCCACCTGCCAGCGTCTTCCTCCACAGAGGCGCCGCCTCCCGCCCCGTCGCCCGCGTCTCCCGCGGAGGGTTCGGGGCGCATTTTGGTCATGGACGACGAGGAGGAGGTCGTGAAGGTCCTCGAGCGGATCCTGCGCAAGCTCGGCTATCGGCCCGAATCCGTCTTTGACGGCGAGACCGCCGTCGCGGCGTACCGCAAAGCCCTCGCGGGGGGGGAGCCCTATCGGGCGGTCGTCATGGACCTGACCATCCCCGGGGGGATGGGCGGGCGGGCCGCCGCCGCCCGCATCCTCGCCGTCGACCCGGCCGCGAAGCTCATCGTCTCGAGCGGGTATTCCAACGACGACACCCTCTCCGATTACGCCTTGCACGGGTTCTCGGGGAGCCTCTCGAAGCCCTACTCGGTCTACGAGGTCGCCGAGGCCCTGACGCGGGTCTTGGCCGTCAGTCGGCGCGGTTGAGGGCCGTTTCGAAGCGCTTCTTGCGGGCGGCGTAGCCGGAATAGCCGGAGGGCCGGCCGACCGGGTCCTCGTCTAAGGCGTTCAGGCGCTTCTTGGCGCTCGGGTGCGTCTTGAGGAACCCGCCCTTGCGCGAGCCGGTCCGTTCGATGAACCGGTTGAGCGCCTGCGGGTCGTACATCGCCCTCGCCGCGCACTCGGCGCCTTTGCGGTCCGCGTCGAACTCCTTGTCCTGGCTGTAGCCCGAGGTGACGAGGGTCTTCACGACGTCGTCGACCGAGCCGCCGAAGAGGTCGGTGAGCTTGTCCTGGTCCTTGTTCGAGAGGCGCTCGGCGGCCTCCGAGCCCAAGAGCTTGAAGGCGGAGGCCAGCCGGGAGGCCTTGATGGCCTTCACGCCGTGCCGCTCCGAGATGTGCGCGGCCTCGTGCGCGAGCACCGCGGCGAGCTCGTCTTCGTCCTCGAGGGACTTGAGCAGGCCCGTCGTGAGGATGACGTAGCCGCCCGGGGCCGACACGGCGTTGACCTCGGGCGAGTCCACGACCTGGGCGTGCCAGCCGCTGTAGAGCTCGGGGCGGCCGGAGGCCAGGGCGACCGACTGCAGCACGCCCTGGACGTACGCGTTGAGCTCCTCGTCTTCGACGGGGGGCAGGCTCGCGAGGAGGCGCGCCGCGACCGCGCGGCCCAGATAGTGCTCCTCCTCGTCGGTGATCTCCTCGGCGCTCTTGCGGAAGGCCTTCACGGTCTTGACCGCCTTCTTGAAGTCCTCGCTCTCGGTCGCCTTCTTGACCTTGTCGACGGCGCCCTTGAGGCCTTTGACGGCCTTGAAAAAGCCTTCGTCGGCCCGCACGGGGATGAGGGCCAGCAGCAGGAGGAGGGGCAGCTTCACCGGGCCTCCCGCGGCAGAGTCTTGCCGTTCTTCATGAAGGCCAGGAGCTGGGCTTCGGAGAGCCGCCGCTTCTCCATCGCGTCGACGGCGGCGTAGTCGCCGGCGTCGCCGGAGCGATAGCTCTTCTCGACGTCCGCGTTGAAGCCCTTGCCGGCCAACGTCACCTCGTCTTGGGCCGCCTCGTCGGAGCCGTCCCAGGCGCCCTTGAGCTTGCCGCCCTTGGACCCCAGCGCGCTCTGGTGGAGCCAGCCCTTCTTGCCGCGGACGTTCACCGGCACCCAGCCGTCCTCCGGGGCGCCGGCCTCGAGGACGTCCTGGTAGACCACGGTGGCGACCGGCGCGGAGAAGAAGCCCTTGGTCTTGCGCACCTTGGCCTGTTCCACGGCGACGGTGACCCGGCCGGAGGCGGCCCAGGCGGCGGCGACGAGCAGCAGGATCTTCAGTTTCATCATTTCTCCGTGAGGGCGAACGAGCCGTCCCAGTCTTCGGGCGGCGGGGATTCGAGGAGCGTCCGGCAGCGGTCGATGTAGAGGAGGGCGGCCTTGTCCTTGCCGTGTTCGGCAATGAAGGACTCGAACGCGGCGATGGACTCCGAGAACTTCCGCGCCCGGCACAAGGCCAGGGCCTCCTCGTAGCGGCGTGCCCTTGCGAGGAGCGCCGGGTCGGTCTTCCCGGCGAGCCCGAGGAGCTCGTAGACGGCGGAGGCGCGGTCCTTGCCCTTGACCTTGATGAGGTCGAGCTCGCGGACCTCGATGCCGGCGCCCGCCTGGGTGCGGGTCGCATGGGAGATGAGGATGTAGGTGCCGTAGAGCTTGTTGGCCCCCTCGAGGCGGGAGGCGAGGTTCACGTCGTCGCCGAGCGCGGTGTAGCTGAAGCGCATCGGGGAGCCCAGGTTGCCCACCGAGGCCGACCCCGAGTTGAGGCCGATGCGGGCCTTCACGACGGGATACCCTTCCCGGACGAGCGTCTCGCGCAGCACGGCCAAGCGTTCCTGGTTGCGCAGCGCCGCCTTGCAGGCCGTCAGCGCATGGCCCGGGTGGGGGAGGGGGGCGCCCCAGAAGGCCATCACCGCGTCGCCGATGTACTTGTCGAGCGTCCCGCCGCTGGCTAGCACGGTGTCCGTCATCTCGCCGAGGTAGCGGTTCATCAGCGCGGTCAGCTTCTCGGGGGTGAGCTTCTCCGAGAAGTTGGTGAAGTTCTCGATGTCCGAGAAGTAGCAGGAGAGCTCGCAGCGCTTGCCGCCCAACGCCAGCGCGTCGGGGTTGGCCGCGATCTCCGCGACCATCTCCGGCGCCAAGTAGAGCGAGAAGGCCTTCTGGATGTCGCGCTTCTTGCGTCCCTCGACGGCGTAGCCCCAGGCCGAGCCGCCCGCGAAGGCGGACCACAGCGCCAGCTGGGGGAGGACCATGTCGACCCAGAAGCCGGAGCGGAAAGCGCCGACGGCGGCCGCGGCGAGAAGAAAGGAGGCGCCCGCGGCGGCCAGCCCCGCCTGCCAGGCCTGCCGCAGCCGCAGCGCGGACGCGGCGCCGGCCGCGAGAGCGAGCAAAGACAGCAGGGCGGAGGCGCCTGGGGCGCGGCGCAGGAAGTCGCCGTTCAGGATGTTGTCGACGGCGGTCGCGACGGCTTCGGTGCCGGGCGCCGCGGCCCGGACCGGCGTCGGGCGGAGGTCCAGCAGGCCCGGGGCGCTCAGGCCCACGAGGACGATGCGGCCTTTGAGGACGGACGGGTCGAGGTCCGGCTTGCGGCCTTCCTGGACGGCCTGCCAGGACTGAAGCAGGCGGGCGGCGGGCAGGGTCGGATAGGCGTTCGCGGGCCGGAAGCGCAGGAGCAGGCCGCCGTCCTGCCGGGGGGCTTCGGCCAGCGCCCGGTCGCCGCCGGCGGCGAGCACGGCGGCGGCGGCCAGCGTCGGGACCGGCTCCCCGTCCCGGACGCTCGAGAGCGGGACGCGCCGGTAGACGCCGTCCAAGTCCGCGCGGGCGGAGGCGTCGCCGAGCCGGCCGGCCGCGGCGCGCAGCAGCGGGTGCGGGAGGCGCCCGGGGCCGGCTCCTCCCGTCGCCAGGACGGTGTTCGTCCCCTTAAGGGCCTTCGCGAAAGCCTCGTCGTCCGGCGTTCCGTAGGGCGAAGGGCTGTTGAAGAGCACGTCGAAGACGACGGCCTTCGCGCCGCCGGCGTTGCAGAAGGCGAGCAGGCCCTCGTAGACGCCGCGCGGCCACGGCCAGTAGAAGCCCTCCTTTTCGACCGCGTCGAGGCTCTGCTGGTCGACGTAGACGAGGGTCAGCCCGGGGTCGGCCGGCGGCGGGGCCGCGAACCGCCGGAAGCGCCAGTCGAGCGTCTTGAGCTCGAAGGCGCCGAGGAGCTCGGAACGGGCCAGTCCGGCTCCGGCCAGACCGAGCAGGAGGAGTGCCGCCGCCAATGCGCGCCGAGAGGAGCCCACGCCGAATTATAGGGAAAAAAGCCGTTTAAATGAGGAATTTCATGGATTTCGGACATAAATCCTTGTCAAATCCGAGCGGGGGCCTGCTAAACTATCCCTGCGGGACGCAATCCGCGATTCGCCCAACGTACGGCAACAGGAACTTGTCAGCGCGTCTTCGGGCAACAAAGAGAGTGAAATGAAAGGAAAAGTTAAGTGGTTCAACGACCAGAAGGGATTCGGCTTCATCACGCCTGAGGACGGCTCGAAGGACTTGTTCGTCCATCACACGTCCATCCAGGGCACGGGTTTCAAGACCCTGTCCGAGAACCAGGCCGTCGAGTTCGACGTCGAGCAGTCCGAGAAGGGACCGCGCGCCGCGAACGTCCGCGCCCTCTAAGCCAGGTCGCTGGAACACCGGGGCCCCGCGCCTATCAGGCGCGGGGCTCTTCCTTTATAGGGCTATTTCCGGCTGTCCCGGGTCTGGCCGCGGCCGTACACCACGAACTTCTCGCAGGTCAGGCCTTCGAGCGCTACCGGCCCGCGCGCGTGGAGCTTCTGCGTGCTGATGCCCATCTCGGCGCCCAGGCCGAACTCCCCGCCGTCGGTGAAGCGCGTCGACGCGTTCCAGTAGACCGCGCCGGCGTCCACCTCGCGCAGGAAGCGTTCGGCGGCCTTCCTGTCCCGCGTCACGATGCACTCGGCCAGGCCCGAGCCGTGGCGCGCGATGTGGGCGACGGCCTCGTCGAGGGAGGCGACGACCTTCACCGAGAGGACGAGGTCCAGGTATTCCGTGTCCCAGTCGGCGGGCGCCGCGGCCTTGGCCTCGGGAAGGATGCGGCGCGTCTCGGGGCAGCCGCGCAGCTCGACGCCGGCGGCGGCGTAGCGGGCGGCGGCCTCGGGCAGGAAGCGCTTCGCCACGGCCTTGTGGACCAAGAGCGTCTCCATCGCGTTGCACACGCCCGGCCGCTCGGCCTTCGCGTTGTAGGCGATGTCGGCGGCCATGTCCAGGTCCGCTTTCGCGTCCACGTAGGTGTGACAAAGCCCCTTGTCGTGGGCCAGGACGGGGATGAGGCTGCCTTCGCGCACGGAGCGGGTCAGCTCCGGGCCGCCGCGCGGGATGACCAGGTCGATGAGCGAGTCGAGCCGAAGGAGCCGGGCGACGGCCGCGCGGTCGGGGTCGTCGACGAAGCCCACCGCGCCGGGGGGGAGGCCCACCGAACGCAGGCCTTCGCGCAGGGCCGCGGCGATGGCGCCGTTGGCGCGCACGGCCTCTTTCCCGCCGCGCAGGACGGCGGCGTTGCCCGACTTGAGGCACAGCCCCGCGGCGTCCGCGGTCACGCCGGGGCGGGACTCGTAGACGATGGCGACGACCCCCAACGGCACGCGCATGCGTCGGATGACGAGCCCGTTGGGCCGGCGCGCGAAAGGCCGGACGGCGCCGACGGGGTCGGGGAGGGCGGCCACATCCTCCAAGGCGCGCGCGACGCCTTCGAGGCGCGACGGGGTCAACGTCAGGCGGTCGACGAAGGCCGCGGTGCGTCCGGCGGCCTTGGCGGCGGCCACCTCGGGGGCGTTGTCGGAGAGCACGACGCGGGCGCGGCGCCGCAGGGCCTTGGCCATCGCCTTGAGGCCGCGGTTCTTCAGGTCCGTGGAAGCCTTCGCCAGGACCCGCGAGGCCTCCTTGGCCTCCCGGGCCATGCGCTCCACGTCGCAGCTCACAGGACCGCCATGTTGTCGCGGTGGACGACCTCGTCGGAGGGCTTGTGCCCGAGGACGCCCTCGATCTGGGAGGTCTTGAGGCCCTTCACGCGCTCCAAGTCGCGCGCGGAGAAGTTGCACAGGCCGCGCGCGAACTCGTGGGAGGCCTCCACCAGGCTCACCGCGTCGCCGGCGTCGAAGCTGCCGGAGACGCCCTTGACGCCCGAGGCGAGCAGGCTTTTGCCGCGCTCGGTGAGGGCGGCGCGCGCGCCGGCGTCCACCGTGATGCGGCCTTTGGGGTGGGAGGCGAACGCCAGCCATTGCCGCCGTTTCGCCAGCGGCCGCTCCACGGGCGCGAAGGTGGTGCCGGCCGGCTCTCCGGCGAGGACGGCGGCGAGGGTCCCGGGCTTCACGCCGCTCGCGATGACGGCCGGGATGCCGCCCGCCGCGGCCTGGCGGGCGGCGGCGACCTTCGAGGCCATGCCGCCGGTGCCGTGGGCGCCGGCGCCTCCGGCTCCCTCCGGTCGGGCGCCGGGGGCCACGCGGCTCACGAGCTCCGCTTGGGGGGAGCGGCGCGGGTCGCCGGTGTAGAGGCCGTCCTGGTCGGTGAGGAGCACGAGGAGGTCGGCGTCCACCAGGCCCGCCACCAGCGCGGAGAGCCCGTCGTTGTCGCCGAACTTGATCTCCTCGACGGCGACCGTGTCGTTCTCGTTGACGATGGGGACCGCGCCCAGGCGCAGCAAGGTCAGCAAGGTGTTTCGGGCGTTCAGGTAGCGCCCGCGGTCGCGCAGGTCGTCGCCGGTGAGGAGGACCTGGCCGACGGTGATGCGCCGGCGCGCGAAAGCCCCCTCCCAGGCCCGCATCAGCCGGCTCTGCCCGACGGCGGCGGCGGCCTGCTTGAGCTCGACGCTCGGCTTGCCGGAGATGCCGAGGCGGCCCTTCCCGGCCAAGATGGCGCCGGAGGACACGACGACGACCTCGCGGCCGCCCTCCCGGGCCGCGGCCAGCTCCGCGGCCAGGCGGCGCAGGGTCGGGGCGTGGAGGCCGTCGCCGCCGCCGGAGAGGACGCCGGAGCCGAGCTTGACGACGATGCGCCGATAGGGAGGCATGGCGGCTACGGACGGGCGCGGCTGCCCGGCCCCAGCAGCGCGCGGGCGCTCAGGCGGAGGACGAAGAAGAGGACGCCGGCCAGCAGGGCCAGGGCCGTGAACGAGCCGTGGAAGATGAGCAGGATGCTGGTCTTCTGGATGAAGAGCACCGCGGTGAAGGTGACCCCCAAGAGCCCCATCAGCCCCCAGATCTTGTCGAAGCCCGGCACCTCGTCGAAGTCGACGTTGCGCGACATGACGACCAGGCTCACCAGCATCTGGACGATGGGGGCGAAGTAGACCGGGATGCTGACGTCCAAGAGGTTCTCGCGGGTGATGAAGAGCGCGTAGGCCACCAGCGCGGTCGAGAACATGCCCGGGACGGTCGCCGCGTAGACCAGGACGGTGTAGGCGCGCCGCCAGGGGTCCCGGCCTCCTTCGCCGGCGGGGTGGGCCATCCCCAACAGGAACGCGGCCCCGGGAATGGACGCGAGCGCCCCTTCCAGCATCCCGGGGTGGGTCGCGCCGGCTTCGATGAGCTCGCGGACGGTCACGGGGCAAGTATACGGGGCGTCTCAGGGCTTGTCCAGGAGTTCAGCCGCCGCCCCGGACCGTCCGTTCGACCGCCGCGGCCAGCGCTTCGCACGTCGGCGCCTCGAGCTCGTCGCCGTAGTTCGCGTGCCCGAACCCTTCCCCTTCACGCTTCCACTCGCAGAGCACGTTCCCCTCCCGGTCGAGGTTCGGGCCGCGCATCGTGAGCTCCAGCGTGAAAAACCGCACCGGGTCCGAGAGGAGCGCGGCGAAGAGGACGTCGCACATCGACTTGGCGCGGGGGAGCTTGAGGACGGCGAGGCGCCTCCCGTCGGTCCCGGTCTTCGTGTAGGAGGAGAAATCGGCCCCCGCGACCCTGGCTTCGGAGGCCTCGAGCTCCTCGAGCTTGTTCCAGACGCGGGCCAGCGCCTCCAGGCCCTCCGCCTGGGCGAGCATCGCGAAGACGACCTCGGGCTTCTCGAACGCGAAGTCGCGCAGCTGCCGGTGAGCGAACTCGTAGTTGACCGACATGGGGCGTATGGAAGCACTTTCAGGGCCTCCCCTTGCTAGAATGTCTCCCCCTATGGCCAACGAGAAGAAGCCCCGCCCGGCGGGCAAGACCGCCGACGAGATGGGCAAGCAGCAGCGCGAGATCTCGGTCTCCGAGTTCTTCACGAAGAACCGGCACCTGCTGGGCTTCGACAACCCCCGCAAGGCCCTGCTCACCGCCGTCAAAGAGGCCGTGGACAACGCCTTGGACGCTTCGGAAGAGGCCGGCCTGCTCCCGGACATCGTCCTGAAGCTCGAGCCCACCGGCGAGGGCACGAACCCGGCGCCGCCCGCCTCGCAGGCCACGCGCTTTCGCGTCACCGTGGTCGACCACGGCCCCGGCATCGTCCGCCAGCAGATCCCGCGCATCTTCGCGAAGCTCCTCTACGGCTCCAAGTTCCACCGCCTGCGCATGAGCCGCGGCCAGCAGGGCATCGGCATCTCCGCGGCGGGCATGTACGGCCAGCTGACGACCGGCAAGCCCGTCACCATCATCTCGCGCACCGGGGCCAACGTCCCCGCCCACTACTTCGAGGTGCAGATCGACACCAAGAAGAACGAGCCGCTCATCCTCGAGAGGAAGGAGATCGAGTGGGAGAAGCATCGCGGCACGCAGGTCTCGATCGAGCTCGAAGGCCGCTACCAGAAGGGCCGCGCGTCGGTCGACGAGTACATGGAGCTGACGGCCATCGCGAACCCGCACGCGACCTTCACCTACCACGCCCCCGACGGCGAGACCAAGGTCTACGCCCGCACCATCCACGAGCTGCCGGAGCCGCCGCGCGAGATCAAGCCCCACCCGTACGGCATCGAGCTGGGCATGCTCCTCAAGATGCTCCAGGACACGAAGAGCCACTGGGTCTCGGGCTTCTTGTCGACCGACTTCAGCCGCGTCTCCGCGCAGACCGCCGAGGAGATCTGCAAGGCCGCCGACATCCATCCCCATAAGCGCCCCCGCGACGTCGTCGGCGCCGACGGCGAGCGGCTCTTCAAGGCCCTCCAGGCCACGAAGCTCATGGCCCCGCCCACCAACTGCCTCTCTCCCATCGGCGAGCAGGCCATCCTCGCCGGGCTCTACAAGCAGATCAAGGGCGAGTTCTACACCGCCGTCACCCGCCCGCCCGCGGTCTACCGCGGCAACCCCTTCGTCATCGAGGTCGGCCTGGCCTACGGCAAGCACCCCGAGCTCCAGGCCGCCCAGCCGCTCGTCAAGAAGCCTCTGGCCGAAGGCGAGGTGCATGAGGGCGAGGACGACAACGAGCTGGCGCGCGTCATCCGCTTCGCCAACCGCGTCCCTCTCGTCTACCAGCAGTCGGCTTGCGCCACCTTCAAGGCCGTGCTCGACACCACCTGGAAGAACTACGGCGTCTCGCAGTCGCGCGGCGCGCCGCCCGCCGGCCCGATGGCCGTGATGGTCCACATGGCCTCGGTCTGGGTGCCCTTCACCTCCGAGTCCAAGGAAGCCATCGCCGACTACGACGAGATCCGCAAGGAGATCACCTTGGGCCTGCGCGAGGCGGGCCGCCGCCTGGGCGTCTTCCTCAAGCGCCGCGAGCGCGCGGCCGGCGAGAACCGCCGCCGCAACATCTTCGAGCTCTACATCGACGAGGTCGTGGCCGCCTGCAAGAGCCTCAAGGGCGGGAAGCTCAACGAGTCCAAGCTCAAGGCCCAGCTCCTCGAGATCGCCAAGAAGAAGACGGGCGGCGAGAAGACCGACGAGCTCCTCGACAAGAAGGCCGGGCCCCACGGCCTGCCCAACTCCATCATCGTGACCGCGGAGGGCGTCGAGGGGGACGTGCCGGCCTCCGTGCCGCCCGAAGGGGCTCCCGAGGCGGCCGCGCCCGCGGAAGCGCCGGCCCCCGAGCCCGCTCCGGAGCCGGCGAAGCCCACCAAGAAGGGCAAGCCGGCCAAGAAGGCCAAGCCCGCCAAGAAAGCGAAGCCCGCCAAGAAGCCTAAGCCCGCGAAGAAGCCCAAGCCCGCCAAGAAGAAGGGGAAGAGGTAGCCATGGCCAAGACCAACTCGGTCTCGAACAAGCTGGCCAGCCTGGCCGACATCGTCATCGCCGCCGCCAACAAGAAGCGCGACCCGGCCATCAAGATCCCCGTGCGCTCGCTGTCGAACGTCCGGTTCAACGAGAAGAAGGGCCTCATCGAGATGGGCGGCAACACGCAGGACCGCACCTTCTTCAACGTGGCGATGGCCAAGAAGTTCATGCAGACGATGCTGGTGGCCGACGCCCTCTCCGAGCTCCAGAAGGCCGAGCTCACCACCAGCCTGCGCGAGATCT
This sequence comes from bacterium, assembly GCA_004322435.1. Classification (GTDB taxonomy): domain Bacteria; phylum Elusimicrobiota; class Elusimicrobia; order UBA1565; family UBA1565; genus SCTT01. Next base: position 1,855 of record SCTT01000349.1, on the reverse strand, counting down.
ACTACCGCACCAAGCACACGATGGCGGACTCGCACGAGAACACCTTCGACACGCAGGACGAGTCGGACCCCATCATCGAGGACCTGGAAGTCGGCCTCGAGGCCCTGCGCGAGGAGCTGCACGTGCGCGCCGAGAACGGCGGCACCGTCATCGGGCCTTTGGTGCTCGAGGACGACGGCGACCGCGTGGACTGCGCGAAGCTCGGCAAGGGCGGCTACTCGGTGCCCTCCATCGTGGAGGAGGATTACGTCAGCATCAAGAAGTGCTCGGCCGACTTCGTGCTGTTGGTCGAGAAAGGGACCCAGTGGAACCGCCTGGCCGAGGACAAGTTCTGGAAGAAGTACAACTGCATCCTGATGACCGGCAACGGCCAGCCGCCGCGCGGCATCCGGCGCCTGACCCGGCGCCTCCACGAGGAGAAGAAGCTCCCGGTCTACGTCCTGGTCGACAACGACCCCTGGGGCTATTACATCTACTCGGTCGTCAAGCAGGGCTCGATCAACCTGGCCTTCGAATCCAAGCGCATGGCCATCCCGCAGGCCAAGTTCATCGGGCTCTCGAGCGCCGACCCGGAGAAGTACGGCCTGCCCCGCAACGTGGGCATCAAGCTCAACGACAAGGACATCGGTCGCGCCAAGGAGCTGATGAACTACCCCTGGTTCCAGAAGAAGGAATGGCAGGGGGAGATCAAGCGGATGCTGAGCTCGGGGCTCAAGTACGAGCTCGACGCGCTCGCCAACAAGGACTTCCAGTACCTCACGAAGAAGTACCTCCCGAAGAAGCTCTCGGACAAGGACTGGTTGGACTAGGCCGTATACGCGGCGCCCGTCGGCGTCCCGCTGACCGCCGCCGCCCGCAGCAGCCCCGCGAAGGCCTCGCCCGCGCCCATGTAGGACGCCTCGATGGCCCGATGCAGGCGGCTCATCTGCTCGGGCGGCACCAGGCGCCGGATGGAGGCCATCCCGCGCAGCGCCGCCATCAAGGTGTCGGTGGGGTCGCGCCCGAGGTCCTGGGCCATGTCGCCCAGCTCGCAGAGCGTCACCACGCCGCCGCGCGCTAGGTCCAGGTCGGCCATCAGCATCGCCTGCAGGCCGCCCCGCACGGCCTCCTCGACGACGAGGTCGGAGGCGGGGTCCCACGTCGGCAGCGCGCGCAGCGCGACCTGCGCCGTCTGGCGGATGGTCTTGGCGGCGAGCTCGTAGGGGTCGGAGGCGCCGCCCATGTTAGCGGCGACGAGGGCTTCGGTGAGCTTGCCGACGTGGTAGGTGTTCTCCATGGTTCAATGATGACGGGCGCTTCCCGGCTTTCCCAGGGGGGGTGAGTCAGGGGGCGTCAGCGGCGCGCCCGACCCGTAGAGGCGGGCCAGGGCCCAGAGGATGGGGGCTTCGGCGGCGACCGCGACCCAGGTGGTCAGTTCCATAGCTAGGCTCCCAGCGCGCGGTGCGCGCGGCCCGGGTCGGGCACCTGCGAGAGCAGGACGCTGAACGCCTCTCCGGCGCCGTGGTACTGCGAGTCGATGTCGAGGCGGAGGCGGTCCATGCGCTCGGGGGGGATCAGGCGCTTGAGGGAGGCCATGCCGCGCATCGCGCTCAGCAAAGTCTCCATGGGGTCGAGCCCCATGTCCTGGGCCAGGTTCGTCATCTCGCGCAGGGTCAGGATGCCGGCCTTCGCGACGTCGTAGTCGGCCAGCAGGATGCCCTGCAGGCCGCCGCGCACGGCGTCCTCGATGGCGATGGAGGCCGGGCGGTCGCCGGGTTTGAGCGTCTTGAGCGTGACGACCAAGGTCTTTCGGATGGTCTGGGCCGCCAAAGCGCAGGGGTCGGTCGCGTTTCTGAGCTCCGCAGATCGGAAGAGC
>SCTT01000348.1 GCA_004322435.1 bacterium | reverse complement strand
GGCGGCCTCGACGGCGGCCTGGCGGGCGTCGAGGGCCTCCGGCTGGAGGACCATCTTGCGGCCGGCCAGACGCGCCGAGTCGAGGAGCTCCTCGATGAGGGCGTGGAGGTGGTTGGCGTTGCGGGTGACGCTCTGCAGGCTGCGCTCGAGCTCCTCCTCGGTCCACTCGGACATCGGGCGGCGCAGGAGGAAGCTCGTGTAGCCGATGACGACCGAGAGGGGGTTCTTGAGCTCGTGGGCCATGTCCTCGAGGAAGCGGGCCTGGCGGCGGTTGACCTCGACCAAGTCCGAGACCGTGCGCTTGAGCTTCTCGTTCAACGAGAAGATCTCCTGGGTGGCGTCCTTGACCCGGCGGTCGAGCTCGGTGTTCATCGTCTCGAGCTCGCCGGTGCGGGAGGCCAAGGTGCGGCTGAGCTCGTAGCGCTCGGCGGCGCGGTGCACCGAGGCGGCGAGGCGCTCCTCGGGGCAGGGCTTGGGCAGGAAGTCGTAGGCGCCGGCCTTGAGGGCGGTGACCGCGTTCTCTACCGAGGAGAAGCCGGTCAGGACCACCGCGGCCGCGTGCGGGTCGGCGGCGTGGGCGTCCTCGAGCAGGGCCATGCCGTCGCCGTCGGGAAGGCGCAGGTCGGTCAGGAGGAGCTGGTGGGGGCGCTCGGCCAGGGCCTTGCGGGCCTGGCGGACGCTCGCGGCGGTGGCGACCTGGTAGCCGGCGGCCTCGAGGATGGAGCGGTGGAGCTCGACGTCGGCCGACTCGTCGTCGACGACCAAAATGCGCAGGCGGGGTTGGTGGCTCATGTCCGTCTCGTTCTAAGTTACTACGTTGCCGGCCGGGCGGTGAGGGTCCGGGGACCTCCGCCGCCCTAGGCCTTTTGGCCTAGGGTGGATTGTAGCACGGGAACGGTCGTCTTCGACGACGGCGGAGCCGATGATACCACCCCTCTTTCCGTTCATGGCGGAGCGATGATCCCACAACTCCGCCGTTGAAGCGAGGCGCGTGCGGCCCCCCGCGGGGGCCGCACGCCATCGGGGGGCATTCCCAACTTCCCCACTTCCGAACTTCCGAGCGCCTGGCACCAACCTAAAGGTAGAATCAGCGACAGACCCATGAAGCAGCTCGTCACCAACGCCACGTTGCTGACCTTCGCCGGCCCCGCGGAGCCCCGCGCGGGGGCCGCCGCCCGGAACGTCGGCCTCATCCGGCGGGGCGCGGTCCTGATGGACGAAGGGAAGATCGTGTCCGTCGGCCCGGCCGACATGGTCGCCAAGCACCCCGACGCCCTCAAGGGCCGCGTGCACGACGCGGGGGGGCGCGTGGTCCTGCCCGGGTTCGTCGACGCCCACACCCACCCCGTCTTCGGCGCCCCGCGCCTCAAGGACTTCGAGCTGCGCGCCCAGGGCCGCACCTACCAGGAGATCGCCGCCGAGGGCGGCGGCATCGTCTCGAGCGTCCACGGCGTGCGCGGGACGACGGAAAAGGAGCTGACCTCCCTGCTGGTCGACCGCGCCGCCCGCTTCCTCGAGTGCGGCACCACGACCATCGAAGCCAAGAGCGGCTACGGCCTCGACAAAGACTCCGAGCTCAAGAGCCTGCGCGCCCTAAAGCACCTGGCGGCGGGGGGGATGCTCGAGGTGGTGCCCACCTTCCTGGGACCTCACGCGGTCCCGCCCGAGTACCTGGGCCGGGCGAGCGACTACGTCCGGTTCCTGGTCAAGGAGGTCCTGCCGGTGGTCGCGGCCGAGGGCCTGGCCAAGTATGCCGACGTATTCTGCGAACAAGGCTATTTCGACGCCTATGAGAGCGAGGCCTTCCTGAAGGCGGCGGCCGCGGCCGGGCTCGGGGTGCGCGTCCACGCCGAGCAGCTGAGCCGCTCGGGCGGCGCGCAGCTCGCCGCCAAGCTCAAGGCCTGCACGGCCGACCACCTGGACAAGGCGGACGATTTGGACCTCGCGGCGCTCAAGGACGCGGGGACCGTCGCCTGCCTCGTGCCGGGCTCGAACCACTTTTTGGGCCTCGCCGAGATGCCTCCGGCGCGGCGCATCCTGGACGCGGGGGTCCCGGTCGCCCTCGCCACCGACTTCAACCCGGGCACCTGCCCCTGCTGGAACATGCAGGAGATCCTGGCCATCGCGGTCTCGCGGATGAAGATGTCCCCGGAGGAAGTCCTCGTCGCCGCGACGGTCAACGGCGCCTGGGCCGTGGGGCTCGGAAAGACGCGCGGGACCCTCGAGGTCGGCCGGGCCGCCGACGTCGTCGTCTACGACTGCACCGACTACCGTGAGCTCTCCTATTGGTTCGGCAAGAACCTCGCCGTGACGGTCTTCAAGGCCGGCAAGGTCGTCCACTCGACGCTGGAGCTGAGGACGTGAAGATCCTCCTCTTTGACCTCGACGGGACCTTGGTCCGCGCCGGCGGGGCCGGACGCAAGGCGCTCAACCGGGCGGTGCAGAACGTCTTCAAGGTGCGCAAAGACTGCGGCGAGCTGAGCCTGGCCGGCAAGACCGACCTGGTCAACTTCGCGGAAGCCATCGAGCACGCGGTCGGGCGCAAGCCGACGCGCCGCGACGTGGACCGCGTGCACGAGGAGTACATCCGGGTGCTGCCGCACTTCGTGCGCGTGTCGCTGCGCGCGAAGCGCTACGAGCTGACGGCCGGCATCGAGGGGCTGCTCAAGGCGTTGGCGGCGCGCAAGGACGAGGTCGCGCTGGGCCTGGGCACCGGCAACATGGAACGCGGGGCGCGCATCAAGCTGGGGCCGTCGGGCTTAAACGGCTATTTCCCCTGGGGCGGCTACGGCTCGGACGCCTACCACCGGCACCTGCTCCTGAAGAAAGCGGTCGCGCGGGCCAAGAAGCACCACCGCCTGCGCCGCGTGGACCCGCGCGACGTCTACGTCGTCGGCGACACCCCGCTCGACGTCGCCGCGGGCAAGAAGGCCGGCTACCGCACGGTGGCCGTGGGCACCGGTTTCTCGACGTGGGCGGCCCTGCGCCGCTCGAAGCCCGACCATCTGGCGAAGGACTTCCGCAACGTGGAGGCATGGCTCCGATGGCTTTCCTTGAAGCCCGCAACGCGCAAGAAGCGCTGACGCTCGCCGCGAAGGTGCACGCCGGGGCCGCGAAGGCCGCGCGCATGCCCGCCCACGCCCGGGCGAAGGTTCTGGACGCCCTGGCCGCCTCCATCCGCTCGGAGCGCGAGGCCTGGGCCAAGCTCCTCGTGGAGGAGGTCGCCAAGCCTTTGAAGGACGCCCGCCGCGAGGCCGACCGCGCGGCCTTCACCGTGTCGTGGTCCGCCGGCGAGGCGCTGCGCCTCGGCGGGCATTGGATGCCGCTCGACGCGGAGCCCTCCGGCGAGAACCGGCTGTGCTTCGTGCGGCGCGTCTCCCGCGGGCCCGGCATCTTCATCTCGCCGTTCAACTTCCCGCTGAACCTCTCGCTCCACAAGGTCGCGCCGGCCATCGCCGCGGGCGTCCCGTTCGTGCTCAAGGGCCCGCCGCAGGCGCCCCAATGCGCGCGCAAGCTCGGCGAGGCCCTGTCGGCGGCCGGCTGGCCCGACGAGTGCGGCGTCGTCGTGTCCTGCCCCAACGACGCCGCCGAGGCGCTCGTCAAAGACGAGCGCTTCGCGACGCTGTCCTTCACCGGCTCGGCCGGGGTCGGCTGGAAGCTCAAGACCGCGGCGGGCCGCAAGCACGTCGTCTTGGAGCTCGGCGGGGCGGCCTGCGTGGTGGTCGGCGCCGACGCCGACCTGCCCTTCGCCGCGGCGCGCTGCGTCGCCGGCGGCTTCGCCTATTCGGGCCAGACCTGCATCTCCGTCCAGCGCATCTTGGTCGAGGAGTCCGTCTACGAGGAGTTCACGCGCCTCTTGCTGGCGAACGTCGACGAGCTCAAGGTCGGCGAGCCCTCGGCCGAGGCCACGGACGTGGGGCCCCTCATCGACGAGAACGCCGCCAAGCGGGTGGACGAATGGGTCGCCGAAGCGGTCGCCGGCGGCGGCAAGCTCCTGCGCGGCGGCCCGCGCAAGGGCCGCGTCGTCCCGCCGACCGTCGTCGAGAAGCCGCCGGAGTCCTGCCGGCTCGTCAAAGACGAGGTGTTCGGGCCCGTGGTCACGGTCGAGCCGGTGCGCTCTCTGGCCGAGGGCGTGGCGAAGGCCGGCTCCGGGGTCTGGGGCCTGCAGGCGGGGGTGTTCACGAAGGACATCGACGCCGTCTTCAGCGCCTGGAACGACCTCCAGGTGGCCGGCCTCATCGTCAACGACGTGCCCACCTACCGCTCCGACCTGATGCCCTACGGGGGCTCGAAGCAATCCGGCATCGGCCGCGAGGGCGTGCGCTACGCCATCGAGGAGCTGACCGAGCCGCGCGCCCTCATCCTCACCCACCACCCTTAAGGAGACCCGCCATGAGCCGACTCGTCCTCTGCGTGCCGAACTTCTCGGAAGGCCGCGACAAAGGCAAGGTGGACACCATCGTCCAGGCCGCGCGGGCGGTGCCCGGCGTGCGGGTCTTGGACGTCGAGACCGACCCCGACCACAACCGCTGCGTGCTCTCGTTCGTGGCCCCGGCCGAGGCGGCCCTCGAGGCGGCGTTCAAGACCGCCGCCCGCGCGGTGGAGCTCATCGACCTGACGAAGCACAAGGGCGAGCACCCGCGCATGGGCGCCGTCGACGTCATCCCGTTCATCCCCTTGGACGGGGACCTCTCCGAGTGCCGCTATCTCGCCAACCGCCTGGGCGAGCGCGTCGGCCGCGAGCTCAACGTCCCGGTGTTCCTCTACGACCGCGCGGCGCGCAAGCCGGAGCGCGAGAACCTCGCCAACGTCCGCAAGGGGCAGTTCGAGGGCCTGCGCGACCTCATCGGCAAGGATCCGGCGCGCAGCCCCGACTTCGGGCCGAACGCCATCCACCCGACGGCCGGCGCGACCGCGGTCGGGGCGCGCGAGCAGATCATCAACTTCAACATCAACATCTCGGGGCTCACCTTGGAGCAGGGCGCGGGCATCGCGAAGAAGGTGCGCGCCTCGGGCGGCGGGCTGCCGCACGTCCGGGCCAAGGAGATCGACCTGGCCGCCAAGGGGCTCATCCAGATCTCGACGGTTCTGACCGACTACCGCACGACCCCCATCGCGAAGGTCTTGGACGCGGTGCAGACCGAGGCGGCGGCCGTGGCGGCCGAGGTCGTGGGCACCGAGATCATCGGGCTCATCCCGCGCGAGGCGCTGGTGGACTTCGCGCTCAACCGCCTCAAGGTGTCGGGCTTCTCCAAGGAGCAGGTCCTCGAGAAGCGCCTCGAGGCCTTGGGCGGGGGCTGGGAGGAGGCCGCGGAGCGCCTCACCGCGGCCTTCGCCTCCACCGAGCCGACGCCCGGCGGCGGCTCCGCGGCCGGCACGGCGGGCGCCATCGGGTGCGCGCTCGGCCAGATGGCGGCGGGCATCAGCGCCGCCTCGAAGAAGGTCGACGGCGTGCGCAAGGAGGCCCTCGAGGCGGCCAAGGAGGGATTTAAATCGCTCCAAGGCGAGTTCCAGCGGCTCACCGGCGACGACGCCGCCAGCTTCGACGCCGTGATGGCCGCCATCAAGCTCCCCAAAGACGACCCCGCGCGGGGCGAGAAGGTGCAGGCGGCGCTCAAGAGCGCCGCCGAGGTGCCCCTCGAGACCGCCCGCCGGGCCGTCGAGGCCCTGCGGCGCGTGCAGGAGTCGGCGGGCCAGGCGGTGGGGACCGTCGCCTCGGACATGGCCTGCGCGGCGCATCTCTTGCGCGCCGCGGCCCTGTGCGCCTTGGAGAACGTCGAGATCAACGCGGGCTCGCTCAAGGACCCCGCGGCGGCGGCCGCGCTGCGGAAGGCCGCGGCCGACGTCCGGCGGAGCCTGGGCGAGTGACCGCCCTCCTCGTCGCCGCGGCCGGCGTCGGCGCGGCGGCGGCCCTCTACTGGGGGCTCATGCGCTTCGGAGGCCCGGACCTGCGCGGCTGGGCGGTGCCGGGTTCGGCGGCCTTGGCCTGCGCGGCGCTGGGGCTCGCGTTTCGGCTCCCGTCCTGGCTCACCATCGGGCTCTTCTTCGGGGCGCTGTTCGTCTTGAACCGCAAGGCGCGCCAGCGCCTGGCCGCCGAGGCGGAGGCGGTCAAGACCCTCGCGCTGCCGGAGCTCGGCTGGGAGTTCGCGCCGTTCCCGGTCCCGGAGGGCGGCCCGGTCGCCGCCTGGTCCTGCCGGGACGCGGTCGACGCCGACCCGGTCGTCCTCTCGCTGGACTATCAGGGGGAGAAGGAGGAGGACAGCCTCACCACGGTGACGACGCGCGCGGCGCGCTTCAAGCCCGGCCTCCTCGTCGCGCACCGGCCGGGGGCCGGGGCGGCCGCGGCCGGGCAGGCGGGGGAGCGCGATCCGGTGGAAGGCCTCGAGGGCCAGCCGCCGGGCGTCGTGCTGCGCTGCATGCCCGGCGACTACGCCTTCGCGTTCTGCGATTTGAGGACCCTGAGCGTGCTGGCGGACGCGTTGGAGCTGGCGCGCGCGGACCGCGAGGTGTACGTCCACGTGAACGGCCCCGAGGTGAAGGTGGCCTGCCAGGGCCTGCCCGGGCGCGAGGACATCAAACGGCTGCTCGTCTGCGCCGCGGTCCTCGCGGCGCGGCAGCGGCATCTGGGGCGGCAGGAAGGGGCTTAGCCGTTCGGTCTTTTTTCACGGCTCCTTCACGGCGCCGTTTACGCGCCTCGGGCGCGTGGGTTCGAGAGTCGCAGACGACCGCGACTCTCGAACCTTCCCTCAATGAACGGCGATAGTTCGGAATTCAGGACGGTCCCATCCAAGGCTAATGGTGATAAATTCGACTTTTGAGGAGTCCCTGATAAACAGCACGGAAGAATCATGGACTCCCGCTCCGCCGTTCATTGAGGGGAGGTTCGAGGATTTCCGATGTTGGAAATCCTCGAACCCACGCGCCCGAAGCGCGTAAATGGCCTAGCCCGCGGCTTTCTTCGCGGCGAGGCGCGCCTGCGTCTCGGCGTAGGACTCGGCGTGGTTCTTGCCGGTGAGCGCGATCGAGGCGATCTCTTCAAAGCGCAGGCGGCGCTTCTCCTCGGAGTCCTTGACCATCACGTCGAGGTAGCCCCCGTCCGGCATCCGGGGGCTCTTCAGGATGCGGTTGAAGACGAACCCCTCCACGGACTTGCCGTTGTTTAGGACGATGGTGACGTGGCCGCGGTG
>SCTT01000347.1 GCA_004322435.1 bacterium | reverse complement strand
CAGTTCACCCTCAGCGTGACGGCGCAGGACGCCCCGATCGCCGCGCCCGACTCCTTTACCCTGGATGAGGATACGCCGCTCTCAGTCTCGGCCCAATCCCTCATCTCTCGCCTGGCCGGGACCGGGTCACCAGGCTACTCCGGCGACGGCGGCCCTGGTGCGGCCGCGGCCTTCAACCGCCCTTCGGGCGCCGCTGTCGGGCCGGACGGCAGCGTCTACGTCGCCGATACCCAGAATTTCCGCGTGCGCCGCGTGGCCCCGGACGGCATCGTGACCGCCTTCGCCGGCAACGGCTCGAGCTCGTACTCCGGCGACGGCGGACCGGCCACCTCCGCGGGCATCGGCAACGTCTTTGACGTGGCCGTCGATGCCGCAGGACGCGTCTACCTCTCGGATTACTATCGGGTCCGCGTCGTGGACCTCGACGGCACCATCCACACCTTCGCCGGCAACGGCTCTTGGAATTTCTCGGGAGACAACGGCCCCGCGACCTCCGCCTCCCTGGCCACCGCGAAGAACCTGGCCGTCGGCCCCGACGGGGGGCTCTATATCCTGGATGCTGACAACCGTCGCGTCCGCAAGGTCGGCACGGACGGCATCATCCGGAGCGTCGCCGGGAACGGGCAGACGGGCTTCAGCGGCGACGGCGGCCTGGCGACCCAAGCCAAGCTCAACCTTCCGGTGGCCATCGCCGTAGACCCCAACGGGAAGCTCTTCATCGCGGACTCTGGGAACATGCGCGTCCGGGTCGTCGACACCGCTGGCGTCATCACGACGTTCGCCGGCAACGGCACTCAAGGCTTCTCGGGAGACGGGGGCCCTGCGGCGGCGGCGGCCTTGGCCTGGCCCTCGGGGGTCGCCGTGGACGCCGCGGGCGTGGTCTATATCTCCGACACGAACAACAACCGCGTCCGGCGGGTGACGATGGACGGGAAGATCGCGACGGTTGCCGGCAACGGCTCCGGAAGCGTCAGCGGAGACGGAGGTTCGCCGACCTCCGCCGGCGTCCGGTTCCCTGAGGACCTGGCCATCGGCGCGAATGGGAACTGGGTCATCGTCGAACGCAGCGACTCCGTCCTGCGCAAGGTCACGCCGGGCGCGGGACTCTTGGCCAACGACCTGTCCCCCAGCGGCGGAGGAATGACGGCGGTGCTATCCGCTTCCCCGGCCCACGGGGCGCTGACGCTTCAGGCGGACGGCGGATTCACCTATCTACCTGCAGAGAACTTCTTCGGCCCGGACATCTTCTCCTACAAGGCCGGAAACGGCGCCTACTTCTCCGCGCCGGTCGAGGTGACGTTGACGGTCCGGCCCATAAACGACGCTCCCGTCGCGCTCAGCACCACGGTCGCCGGATATGAGGACGCGGCTGTGGCCTTTACGCTGGCGGGGACGGACCCGGAAGGCGACGCTCTTACGTATTCCATCGTAACGGCCCCGGCCTACGGCACGCTGCAAGGCACGCCCCCGGCCCTGACCTACCTCCCGGGGCAGAACTTCAATGGGACGGATTCCCTGACGTTCCGGGTTTCGGACGGCCTCCTCTCCTCTACAGGCTCAGTGGCCTTCTCCATTGCTCCGGTCAACGACCCACCCTCGGCGGTTTCCGACTCCTTCGTCGCCGAGGCCGGCGCTACCTTGGCCGTGCCGGGCGCGTGGGGGATCTCGACCCTAGCCGGCGATGGGACCGGCGGGTTTTCCGGCGACGGCGGGCCCGCGTCGGCCGCCTTGCTCAACACGCCGTCGCGCCTCGCTTACGACGCGGCGGGCAACCTCTTCTTCGCCGACGCCGGCAACCGCCGCGTCCGACGCATCGACCGCTCGGGCGTCATCACGACCATCGCCGGCAACGGCGGCACCGCTCCCGTTCCGGACGGGCAACCTGCGCTGAGCGCCGGGTTCATGGACCCCCACGGAATCGCGGTGGATGGTCTGGGCCGGGTCTACGTCTGTGACCGGGGCGGGCATGCCGTGTTCCGCATCGGCACCGAAGGCCTCATCACCAAGGTGGCCGGGACCGGCGCGGCGGGGTTCAGCGGAGACGGAGGTCCGGCCACCCTGGCGGCCCTGAGCTCCCCGGTCGGACTAGCGATCGACGGCGTGGGACGCCTCCTCATCGCCGACCGCGGAAACGACCGCGTCCGCAGAGTCCGCCTAGATGGGACAATCGAGACCATCGCTGGAACCGGTGTGTCGGGCCCTCTGGGTGACGGTGGTCCTGCCACAGCCGCCATGTTGCCCAGACCCACGGCCGTGGCCGTCGGGCCAGACGGCACCATCTTCGTGGCCGCCGACCAGGACAATCGTGTTCGCCGCATCGATTCAGCCGGAGTCATCACGACGCTAGCCGGCAACGGTGCCTCCGGCTACTCGGGGGATGGCGGCGACGGCCGTCTCGCGTCGCTCTATAATCCCACCGATGTCGCCCTCGGCGAAGGCGGCGAGGTCCTCATCGTGGATGCGGGCAATAATCGCATCCGCAGCGTCGGCCCCTCAGGCCTCATTCGGACCGTCGCGGGGACGGGCGCCATCGGGTTCTCAGGAGATGGCGGCCCGGCCACGGAGGCCGCCATCGGCTCCGCCAGAGGTCTGGCTGTCGGACCCGTGGGACAACTCGCTCTGGCGGGATACAACAATCGGATGCGGCTTTTGACGGCACGGGGCGGGATTTTAGCCAATGATTCCGATCTTGAGGGGTCGCCGTTCGCCGCGCGCCTCAATGCTCTCCCGGCGAACGGGACGGCCGTCTTGACGGCGGGCGGCGGCTTCCGGTACACGCCGCGGGCCGGGTTTACTGGAACGGACGTATTCTCCTACTTCGCCCACGACGGCGACCTCGGCTCCGCGCCCGTCGACGTCACCCTCGATGTCCGCCCGGAGAATCAATCGCTCTCCATCTCCGAATTCGCAGTCGCGCCCGCGATCGAGGGCTCCACCGCCGTCCTCCACGCCCTGCTCTCGGCTCCCTTCTCCTCGCCGCTTTCCTTGGTCCTCGACTGGGGCGACGGCACGGTCGAAAGCCGTTCCTCCACCCCTCTAGGAGCATTCTCCGCGGAGCACGTTTACGCGGACCAGTCACCCGTGGGGAGGTACGCGGTCTCGCTCAGGGCTGTCTACGGCTCCTTCGAGCGCTCCGCGGCGACCAATCTCGTCGTCGCCAACCGCGCCCCGTCACAACTGACCCTCAACCCCACCACCGCTTCCGAGGACTCACCCTTCTCAGCCGTTTTGACCGCCTCGGACGTCCCCGCCGACGTCTTGACCTGGGCCAAGCTATCTGGACCAGCCTGGGTCCAAGTCTCCACTACGGGAAGCGTTTCCGGCACGCCCGTTCAGGCGAACGTCGGGCCGAATCTCCTGGCCATCGAGGCCCGCGATGAGGACGGCGGGATCGCCCAAGCTGAGTTTTCCCTGACCGTCGTCAACATCAACGATGCCCCCGTCATCTTGTTCGCGACGGCGACGGCCGTCACGGAAGGCTCGACGACCACCGTCACCGCCGGTATCGTCGATGAGGATGACGCCGCGCTCGATATCGCCGTCACCTGGTTCGACGGCACGGGAACGGAGGTGAGCCCGGCAGTCGCCACCGGGACGGTCATCCTCTGGCACCTCTATCCTGACGAATATCAGTTCGGCGACTATTCCGTCAGGTTGGTGGTGACCGACGCCAGCGGGGCCTCGGCCACCCAATGGTTCGGAGCCAAAGTGGTCAATCTCCCGCCGTCCGGCATCTTCATGGCGCCGACGTCGGCCGTTGAGAACGTCCCCTTCTCGGGGCAACTGCATGCCGTCGATGTCGCAGCCGACCCGATCACTTGGACCAAGACCGGGGGGGCCGCCTGGCTGGCGGTCTCGGCCGCCGGCCTCGTCACGGGGACCCCGGGCGATTATGACACCGGCCCACAGGCCCTTAGCGTGGAAGCACGGGATGATGTGGGAGCGTCTTCCGCCGCGACGCTCTCGGTTTTTGTGGCGCCCGTCAATGACGCTCCGGTCATCGGCGCTCTCTCCATCGCGGCGGTCCAGGAGGGGTCGAGCGCCACGCTGAGCATGGGCCTGAGCGACGTCGACCACTCCTCCGCCAACGTCCGCATCGACTGGGGCGACGGCGGGGTTCAGGAGATGTCCCTCGCCACCGGGACCGCCTCGCTCAAGCACTTCTATGCCGATGACGACGCCGATGACCGCTACACCATCCAAGTGACGGCGACCGACGGCGCGGGGCTGGCGGCCGCCGGCTCGACAGAAGTCACTGTGACGAACCGGCCGCCCGATGCCTTTGGCGTCGCGGCGAGCACCGGCACACAGTACCTGCTCTTTGCTCAGAAAATCGGCGTGAACGACGTTCCCGCCGACATCCTGACTTGGAGCCTGACAAGCGGCCCGAGCTGGATATCTCTTTCCACGACGGGCGTCCTTTCCGGGACCCCGCGCGGCGGTCAAGCCGGGACCTTCACAATCCAAGCCCATGTCGTCGACGATGACGGCGGGGCTGACGACACGAGCTTCTCCATCACCATATTCGCCGGCAACGCCCCGCCTATCGCCGCTGACGACTCATTCGCCCTGACCGATTCGGCCGTCCTTTCTCTGGTCGGGCCCGTGTCGGGGGCCTCTAAAATCCGGACCTTCGCGAGCTTCCAGTCGCCTGAGGCCGTCGTCAGCGACGCCGCGGGCAATATCTACGTTGGTGGTGGCGGAGAGGCCCGCATCCTTAGAATCAGCCCAGCCGGAGTCGTCACGACGTTTGCTGGAACCGGAACGGCGGGCTTCTCCGGAGATGGCGGTCCCGCGACCTCGGCACAAATCCGAGGCGCCTACGGCATGGCCTTCGATTCGGCCGGGAACTTCTACTTTGCCGATTTCTCGAACTCAAGGGTGCGCCGAATCTCTCCTGCAGGCATCATCACGACCGTCGCCGGAAACGGGGTCATGGCGAACTCGGGCGACGGCGGGCTGGCCACCGCCGCCAGCATCCAGAGACCCTATGCGCTTGCCATTGATGCAGCTGGCGCCTTATACATCTCTGACCCCTGGAGCAATGTGGTCAGGCGCGTGGCGGCAAACGGCATCATCACGAGGTTTGCCGGGACCGGGGTCAGCGGGTACTCTGGGGACGGCGGGCCGGCTGTCTCCGCCATGATCAGCTCTCCGCTCGGGCTCGCAGCCGACGCGGCGGGCAACGTATTCCTCTCGGACAATGGCCTCATCCGCTGGATTGCGCCGAACGGCGTCATATCCACAATCATCTCCGGTCTCTCAGGGGCTAACGGGCTCGCCCTGGACCGCGAAGGCCGCCTATATTTCGCGAACAAGTACACCAACCAGGTCCGGCGCTTGGGTCTCGACGGATTGGTCGAGAACTTGGTCGGCTCAGGGGTGGCTGGTTCGGCGGGTGACGGTGGGTCGGCGACCGCCGCCCAGCTCAACCAGCCCGCCGGAGTCGCCTTGGCCCCGACCGGGGATGTCCTAATCGCAGACTGGACCAACAATCGCATCCGTCGCGTGGACGGGGCGACCCTAGCCACCGTCCTCACCAACGACACCGACGAGGACGGCGGCCTTTTGACGGCCGTACTTGCCACTGGGCCGGCGCAGGGCGCTTTGGCGCTGCGGGCCGATGGTGCATTCGCCTACGTCCCTGCGGGCGGCTTCTCCGGTCCTGACGAATTCTTCTACCGCGCCAGCGACGGCCAAGCCCAATCGCAATCGGCCAAAGTCTCCATCGACGTGACGGCCGTCAATCAGGCCCCGGCCGTCCCCGTCGTTCTCGTTGGTCCGTCGGTGGAGGGAGCGACCGCGCCAGTCCGCATCTCCTTGGCGTCCCCTGACTTCACGCATCTCGCGCTCAACGTGGGCTGGGGCGACGGCTCTCCCGATGAGGACCTCCCCGCCGCGGCGACGGGTTTGCTGACCCTCTCCCACCGCTTCCCGGATGATTCTCCGCCCGGCGGCTACGTCGTCACGGTGCAGGCGACCGACGGCCGCGGCCTCGCGGCGGCGCGCCAGACGCGAGCCTCGGTCACCAATGCCGCTCCCACCGGGCTGACTGTGGACGTAACCACCGCCATGGTCACTATCCCCTTCTCCGCACGCTTGGCTGCGGTCGATGTCGCCGCCGACCCGCTGTCGTGGACGAAGGTCGCGGGCCCCGCCTGGCTGTCGCTGACACCCGCCGGACTCCTTTCGGGAATCCCGCAGGCCTCCGACCTCGGCACTGCAGCTCTGACCGTGACCGTCGCGGACGGCGACGGCGGCACGACGACTCAGGCCATCCCCATCACCGTACGGGCCTTCAATCAGGCACCGGCGCCGCAGCCCGATTCGTACTCCGCGGTCGAAGACGGCCGACTGGCGGTCCAGATGTTCACAAGTTCGGAGTCCATCATCAGGACTCTGGCCGGCAACGGTGTTTCCGGGAGTTCCGGCGACGGAGGCCCTTCCACCGCGGCGAGAGTGGCCCTCGTCACCGGAGTCGCATCCGACCCGGCGGGGAACATCTACATCGCGGACAATTTCAACTGGTCAGTAAGGAAAATCTCCCCACAGGGCATTATCACCAAGTTTGCCGGTGGAGGCGCATCTATTAATGACGGCGCTCCCGCGCTCAGCGCGCAGATCAAAACACCCAATGGCATAGCCTGGACAGAGGCAGGCGAACTACTCATCGCGGCGGCCGGAAACGGCCGAATCAGGAGGGTGCGGGCGGACGGCATCATCGAGACCGTAGCCGCCGGGGTTGCGTCGCCGTACGGGGTAACCGCCTCCAAGGATTGGGTGTACTACTCCGATGCCGTGGAAAATCGGGTCTATCGCGTTCCTTCGACGGGCGGAACTCCGCAGCATTTCGCCGGCGGCGGGTCTATCACCGGAGACGGCGCCCCCGCGACCCAGTCGTCGCTTCCCGGCCTTCGGGGAGTGGCCGTCGGCCCAGACGGCTTGCTCTACATTGCCCACCAGAGTCGCATCCGACGGGTCAATGCGCAGGGGTTGCTGGAAACCGTCGCGGGGCGGGAGTTCGGGAGCGGCACGCTCGGGGACGGCGGGCCCGCCTCTTCCTCGGAGGTCAATAATCCCAGCGGGATAGCCTTCGACTCTGCTGGGCGGCTCTATATCGCAGACAGCGGGAACAATCGCATCAGAGTAGTCGACTTGGCAGGATTCATCTGGACGTTGGCTGGGACAGGGCAATCCGGCTACGGGGGCGACGGCGGTCCCGCCGGCGTGGCGTTGCTCAACTTCCCCATGTGGGTCGGCGCAACCTTGGGAGGACATGTAGTGGTGCCGGAATCGAACAACCGGCGCGTCAGGATCATTCGGGCGGACCAGGGAGCAGGCCTCCTCTCGAACGATTCGGAACCCGACGGCGAAGCGCTGACGGCGGCGCTCGACGTCATGCCCGCGAACGGCAAGGCCTACGTCGACGCCAACGGCAGCTTCCTGTATGTTCCTAATAAGGACTTTTCAGGCGTCGACACGTTTGTCTATTCCGCCACCGACGGTAAGGACCCGCGCGCGGCCGTCGTGACCATCACCGTGGCGGGAACGCCAGATGCTCCTATCGTCGGCCCGCTGAGCACCCCGGGCGGCTTGGAAGGGACCCCTATCGCGTTGACTGCCGTCTTGACGGAACCCGATGGGCAGCCGATGGGCGTTTCCGTCAACTGGGGCGATGGGGCCGTCCAGACTTACTCGAACTACATGTCCGGGACGAGCATCTTTACCCATACCTATTCCGATGACAACGCCGCCGACAGTTACCTGGCTCGCGTCACCGCAACCGATACCGAATCGGCCCAGGCCTATGCGGAGATCGCCGTGCCCGTACACAACTCGAGCCCGGTCGTCGTCGGGATCAGCACCCCGGCGGGCGTTCAGTATTCGTCGTTTTCGGCCCAGCTCCTATCGGCCGATGTCGCCGCCGACTCGAGGACTTGGATCGCGGTCTCCGTCCCCTCCTGGGTGAGCGTCTCGACCGGCGGCTTGGTCGCCGGCAAACCGGGTCCAGGGCAGGCAGGACCCCAGGATCTCCTGGTCAAAGTCACAGACGACGAGGGCTATTTCTCGACCGGCACAGTCCATCTAGAGATTGCACGGGTCGACGAACCGCCCTCTTTGTCGGCCCTGACCGCCGGGTCCGCGGTGGAAGGCTCTTCGGCCACGGTAACCGCGCTCATTTCCGACCCCGAAGGTTCGACCAACACCGTCGTCCTCGATTGGGGAGATGGCAGCGCGTCCGAGACGCTGACGGGGATTTCCGTCGGCACCACATCCTTCTCGCACGTCTATGCAGACAACAACCAGTCCGGACTGTTCAAGGTGCGCCTGACCCTCCCCAGCTCCCTCTGGCTGGCCGTCTCTAGCGATGTTTTCGTCTCGGTGTTCAACTCAAGCCCCGTGATCGTCGGTCTAAGCACCAGCACTGGAGTCCAGCACTCCTCCTTCTCCGCCCAACTCCTCGCCGCCGACGTGCCGGGGGACCCAATCTCGTGGACGGCCATCACCGTCCCCGCTTGGGTGTCGCTCTCGACCGGCGGCAGGGTCACGGGAACCCCCGGTGCCGGGCAGTACGGACCTCAAGACCTGACGGTCCGCGCTACGGACGACGACGGAGCTGCAGCGACGGCGACGCTCCGCATCGAGATCGCCCGCTTCAACCTGCTGCCCATCGCGCTGGACGACTCCTATGCCACGGCCGAGGGAACAGTTCTCTCGCGCTCCAGCACGACGGGAATCCTGGCAAATGACACGGACGGCGATGGCGATGCATTGACAGCCGTTCTCAGCACCCCTCCGTCCCGGGGCTCACTCGAACTCGCGCCTGACGGAGGGTTCGTCTATACGCCGCTGGCGGGGTTCTTCGGCATAGACACTTTCACCTACTCCGCGTCCGATGGGTTGGGCGTCTCGCCGCCGGCTCAGGCCGTGATTCAGGTCCTGCCAGTCGGCGTGCCGGAATTCGCCTCGCTGGCCGTTTCGAGCGCGGTTGAAGGAGCGCCCACCGCGCTGTCCCTCATCCTGGTCGATTCCGATGACGCCGCGTCAGACCTGACAGTGAACTGGGGAGACGGGACGGCGCCGGTGACGCTGGCTGGCACCGCCACCGGTCCGCTGACGCTCAGTCATGCCTTTCCTGACGATTCCCCGGCCGGCGGGTACCCCCTGCTCCTCCAAATCGCCGACCCGCGCGGGCATTCGTCCTCGACCCAGACGGCGGCTGTCGTCACGAACGTGGCGCCCTCAGACCTTCGTCTCGACGTGTCGACGGCGATGGCGACGGTCGCCTACGAGGCCCGCCTCGCGGCGACGGACGTGCCCGCCGATTCGGTTACCTGGGAGAAGGTTGCGGGACCGACTTGGCTGTCTGTCGGCGCGGGTGGCCTCGTGACGGGGACCCCTGGTGCTAGCGACGTTGGGACGACGTCGCTGACTGTCAAGGCCCGCGATGATGACAGCGGCGTCACGCAAGCCCAGTTCTCCATCGTCGTCAGGGTCTTCAACCGCGCCCCGGTAGCGCTCCCCGACTCCTTCTCGGGCACCGAGGACACGGTGCTGCGGCTTGTCCTCGAGACGTCATCAGCCTCCATCATCACGACGTTCGCCGGCAACGGGGGTTCCGGCAGCACCGGCAACGGCGGCCAGGCGACTCTCGCCTCCATCAGCAACCCTTTCGATGTCATCACCGACACGAGCGGAAACGTCTTCTTCGTCGACAAGAACTTCCACCAGGTCCGGAAGATTTCCCCCACAGGCATCATCACCAGGGTGGCCGGCCAAGGCACGGTCTACAGCGGGTTTTCCGGCGATGGCGGCCCGGCGGACGCCGCCCAGCTCAGTAATCCTCAGAAGATCGCCTTGACCGAAGCCGGCGAGCTTCTGATTGCCGACACTGGGAACGGTCGAATTCGGCGAGTGTCGGCCTCTGGAATCATAGACACTCTCGCTTCCGGACGTAACTTTAAGGGGGTGACCTCCAAGGCGGGGAACACCTATGTCAGCGTCGGGGGGGAGAATAAGGTTTTCCGACTCTTGTCTGACGGTCAGCTCCAATTGGTCGCGGGCGGCGGGACTTCAAATGCCAACAACGTCCCCGCCCTCCAGGCAGTGTTAAAGGACCCGTCAGACCTCAAGATCGGACCGGACGGGCTCCTTTACATCGTCGAGACCGCCGGGCACCGCGTCAGGCGAATCTCTTCGAGTGGCACTATTCAGGCCGTCGCTGGCTTTGGCGGGAACGGTTTTTATGGAGACGGTGGTCTGGCCACTTCGGCCTATATGAACCAACCGGGTGGCATCGCCTTTGATCCCCTGGGGCGACTCTGCATCGCCGACACGTGGAACCACCGGGTCCGCAGGGTTGGTTTGGACGGTTACATCCAGACGGTGGCAGGCACCGGACAGACGACTTTCTCCCCCCCGGGCGATGGCGTCGCCGCCGGGGCGGCCACGCTGTATGCTCCCCTGGCAGTCGGATTCATGGGTGACGGCGACATGCTCGTCGCCGACACCTACCACGCCCGCATTCGGCGCGTCAACGCCGACTCGGGCGGCAGCGTCCTGAGCAACGACAGCGACCCGGATGGAGATGTGCTTTCCGCTCTTCTCGTTACACAGCCCGCCCATGGCGGCGTCACATTGGATTTGAACGGCACTTTCACGTATCAGCCCCTGCCCGACTATTACGGCAGCGACTCATTCGTCTACTCGGCGTCGGACGGGAAGGACCTCTCCGCCCCGGCATCGGTCACTCTGATTGTCGGCGGCATCAATGACCCGCCGCAGTTGGGACCGATCTCGCTGTCCGGGATGATGGAGGGAGTTGTTGGGACCGTGACCGGTGTCCTCTCGGACGTCGATGATTCTTCGCTGTCCGCTTTCGTCAACTGGGGAGACGGAACTCCTGCCGGGACGGTCGCTATTGGAACCGGTGCGTTCACAGTGTCCCACATCTACGCCGACGACACCGGAACCTCGACCCGCACGATCTCGCTGCAGTTCACCGATTCGTCCGGTGCCGTCGTTTCGAGGTCGACTGCGACCGGCGTCCTGAACGTTGCGCCCGGAAATCTTTCCCTTTCTCCGTCCACCGCCACGTTCGGGGAACCGTACGTCGGACAGTTGGCGGCCTATGACGTGCCCGCCGACCCCCTAACCTGGGCCCTCCTGCAGGGGCCCTCATGGGTGACGGTGTCGACCGACGGCCGCGTTAGCGGTCTCCCGGGGCCGACCGACGCAGGGGCGGCGTCCCTGCTCGTTCAGGCCTCCGACGACGACGGCGGAGTCTCCAATACCACGGTGACGGTCTTGGTGAGAGACGTTGCCGACGTGACCGCGCCCCGCACCGTCCTTTCCATCGGTTCGCCGCGCTTCGGAGCCGAACCTGTTTTCGTGGCTTCCACCTCACCCTTCGCCTTCCAATCCGCCGATGCCTTCTTCCAGGATGGCGACGGGTTAGGGGTCGGGGTCGCAACGCTCACAGTGGCCGTGAACGGGGCGACGTCGACGTCCGTGAACCAATCGACGGAAGCAGCCTTCGCGTTCGTCCTGACGTTGGGCGAAGCCGCCGAGGGAGTCGTGACGGTTTCCTATGGAGCCGCGGACCGGGAGGGAAATTACGAGGCCCTTCAGACGACAACCGTTGTGCTCGACCGGAGTGCTCCGGACACCGAGCTTCGGCGCAGTTCGCCGTCCTTCGGCGCGTTTGTCTCGACTCGCACGGTCCTCTCCTTCTTCGCTGTCGACCGGGGCTCCATCCCCGTCGGCCTGGACGGGACCCGGTATGCGCTCGACGGCGCGCCATTGGCGCCGGCTCCCGCCGCCTTCGCACTCTCGCTCCCAGAGGGGCCAGTCACGGTCTCGTACCTCTCCAGCGACAGGTTAGGCAATGAAGAGGTCCTCCGCTCGACACAGGCCATCCTCGACGCATCAGCCCCGCAAATCGCCATCGCCACGCCGGCGGCACGCTACCAGACTGGCGGAGCTGCTTTGGAGGTTGTCTTCTCTACCGCCGACGCCTCCGACCCTGAGCCCACCGTTTCGGCCTGGTTGCGCCAGCTCGAGGACCGGGGGACGCCGCGAGGCGCCCGTCCCGCGGAGCTCGCGGTCTTCCGGGGTCAGAGCATCGCTCCAGCCGACCTCGACGACGGCGTCTGGGAACTCCAGGTGTCGGCGACGGACTTCGTCGATAACGCGGCCTTCGCGCGCTCGGCGCCGTTCGAGGTGGTCCATGACGCTCTGCCGCCATTGAGCGGCTTGTCCGCCGGGGAGCCCCGTTTCGAGCCCGCCGCGGGGGGAGCCGTCTTCATCACCACGCGTACCCAGTTGACGCTGACGAGCCGGGACGACTTGGCCGAAGCCGGCGACGGGGCGGGCCTCGGGGTGTCGAGCCAGGAGGTACTGCTCGGGACCTCGGCCTTCGCCGCCTTCGCCAATCCCCAGGCGTCCAGCGGGACGCCGTTCGTCTCCACCTTCACGCTCCCCGGCTCCGACGGGGCGGCCCTCGTCCAGTTCCGCGCGCGGGACCTTCTCGGCAACACGGAGCCCTTCTTGTCGCGGGACTTCGTCTTGGACGGCACGCCGCCCTCGCTCTCCGCAGTCTTCGGCTCGGCCCCCGTCCTCCGGGCGC
The DNA here is from genome assembly GCA_004322435.1 of bacterium. Taxonomy (GTDB): domain Bacteria; phylum Elusimicrobiota; class Elusimicrobia; order UBA1565; family UBA1565; genus SCTT01. Next base: position 1,104 of record SCTT01000347.1, on the reverse strand, counting down.
CCGCCTTTGAGCCCTGGTTCCCGGGCGACGTCCTCGTGACGTGGCAGGCGGCGGACGCCGGCGCCGGGGTCGGGTCTGTGAACCCGCCGTCGACGGTTACCGCGGAAGGCCGGGCTTTGATTGCGGTCGGGACGGCGTCCGACCGCCTGGGGAACTCGGTGTCGGTCTCGACCAGCCTGAACGTCGATAGGACGTCCCCGGCGGTCGACGCCGGGTCAGCGGTTTCCATCCTAGAGGGCAGCTCTGCGACCCTGACGGCTCTCGTGTCGGACAACCTCGACGCGGCGCCGGCCCTGACTTGGTTCTCAGGCGACCGGGCGACCGCGACTACTTCAGTCGTCCAATTCTACCCCCAGCAAGGGGAGTTCGACGAGTCTGTGACGGCAATCGACCATGCCGGACATGCGGCCTCAGACACGGTCCGCGTCACGGTGCTCAACGCCGCTCCTGAGGTTTCCGCCGGCCGCGATCGGGAGAGCCTTGAAGGACAGGTGCTCGACTTGACCGCCTCCTTCAGCGACCCCGGTCCGCTCGACCGGCACACGGCCTCGGCCGACTGGGGCGATGGGACCTCCACCCCCATGCTTATAGAGGAAGCGGGTGGGGCGGGCACGGCGCGGGCCCAACATTCCTACGCGGACGAAGGAACCTTCCTAGTAACGATCACGGTGGCCGATGAGGACGGCGGCTTGGGTACCTCGACCTTCACCGCGCGGGTTCTCAACGTCGCTCCGGACCTGGCCCGATTGCCGGCCGTTTCAATTTTCGAAGGGGCCCCCTTCACCCTGTCCGGGGCCACGTTCACCGACGCGGGGGGAATCGACTTCCATACCGGTACGGTGGACTGGGGCGACGGGACCACCGCGGCAGCCGTAGTTTCCAGCAAGACCGTCCTGGCCCAGCACACCTACGGCGACGAAGGGTCCTACACCGTCACTGTGACTGTCGCGGACCAGGACGGCGGGGCAAGCACCCGGACCTTCACGGCAACGGTCAGCAACGTGGCGCCCAGTTTGGCCGCACTGGAGAACCAGACCGCGCCCGAGGGATCGCCATGGAGCCTGCAGGGCGCTACATTTACCGACCCCGGGTTCCTTGATACCT
>SCTT01000037.1 GCA_004322435.1 bacterium | reverse complement strand
GCGCTCGGACCCCGAGCCCGCCGCCCCGGCCTTCGCGCCCAAAGACCACGCCGCCCTCGGCGAGGCCTTGGGGCTCATGGATTTCGCCGCCGGCGCCAAGCTCGGCGGGTCGCGCTTCTCGGTGCTCAAGGGGCCGCTGGCGCGCCTGCACCGCGCCCTGGCGCAGTTCATGCTGGACACGCATACGCAAAAGAACGGCTACACCGAGACCTGGGTGCCGTATCTGGTGCGGGGCGAGGTCCTGCAGGGCACGGGGCAGCTGCCCAAGTTCGAGGAGGACCTCTACAAGACCTCCACGGGCGCGGCCGGCGACGAGGCGGCCCTGCCGCTCTACCTCATCCCCACCTCGGAAGTCCCGCTGACGAACCTGGTGCGCGAGTCCATCTTAGACGAGGCCCAGCTGCCGATGAAGCTGACGGCGCTGACCCCGTGCTTCCGCCAGGAGGCCGGCTCTTACGGCAAGGACGTCAAGGGGCTCATCCGCCAGCACCAGTTCGACAAGGTCGAGCTCGTGTGGATCACGAAGCCCGAGGACTCGATGCGGGCGCTGGAAGACCTCACGGGCCACGCCGCGGGCATCTTGAAGGAGTTGGGGCTGCCGCACCGCGTGCTCGAGCTGTGCACGGGGGACATGGGGTTCGCGTCGATGAAGACCTACGACCTCGAGGTGTGGTTCCCCGCCGAGAAGCGCTGGCGCGAGACCTCGTCGTGCTCCAACTGCGGCGACTTCCAGGCCCGGCGCATGAACGCGCGCTTTCGGCGGGGTCCCAAGGGCGCCCCCGAGTTCGTGCACACCTTGAACGGTTCCGGCCTCGCCGTGGGCCGCGTCTTCGCCGCGGTCCTCGAGAACTACCAGCGCGCCGACGGCTCCGTCGCCGTCCCGAAGGCGCTCGTGCCGTCCTTCGGCGCCGACGAGATCCGTTAGCTACTGCCAGCCGTCGGGGATGTTCAAGCGCCGCTTGAGCTCGGTCTCCATCTGCCCCAGGCACTTCTTGACCGGCCCCGGGTCCGAGGCGCGCACCGGGTAGAGGCGGCGGAACTCGGTCCAGCCCTCGCGCGAGCGGCCGCTCGCGGCGTAGTCGAAGTACAAAGACAGCGTCAGCCCGAAGAAGCCGCCGTAGTCGTCGGTGGCCCGCGCGTCGATGGCGGCGGCGCGGCCGCGCGTCTGTGCGATGCGCTCGTCGTAGAACGGCTTGTAGTTCTGGGAGGCCTTGACGAGGGAGCCGTTGCGCCAGGCGTAGACCTCCGAGCGCCAGGCGGCCTGCGCCATCGTGTGGAACGACGAGCAGGAGATGGTGAAGAGCGGCCCCAGCGGGCGCTCGCGCGTCACCGCCTCGGGCCTCCCGTCGCCGTCGACGTCCAGGAATCGGCCGCCCGGCAGCCGCGCGGTCTTCTCGAGCCGCCCGCCGGCCCAGCGCAGGACGATCAGCGACTCCTGCTCGAGGGCCGGGGCCGTCAGCCGGTACGCGATGACGCGCCCGCCGTCCTGGCCGAGGTCGGGGAGCTTGCCCTCGCCGTGGACGCCGTCCAAGGCGATCTTCTGGGCGCCGCCGAGCTCCATGTGCAGGGTCTTCACCTGCGAGGCCGCCTCGAGCGTCACGTACAGGCGTTGGGCGCCGTCGCCCTTCTTGAACACCACGGCGCGGAGGATGCCCTGGGAGACGACCGCCTCGGCGGAGGACTCGGGCCTGTAGCCCTGGGCCGCGATGCGCTTGAGCTCGGCCTGGTAGGCGCCCGAGGCGGCCGACGCGGACACGGCGAGGGCGAGCAGCAGGGCCGTCACGGCGCGGGGCCGAAGAGCTTCTCGGCTTCCTCGGCGGAGTAGACGGTGCGCAGCCCGTCGTGGTCGTAGGCGGCCAGCTCGCGGCGCTCGAGCAGGCAGCAGACCGTCCCCTGCGCGTCGAAAGAGCGAAGCGTGCGCCCCCCCGCGGCGGCGCCGGAGGGCTTCACGGTCCGGCCGCCGTCCAGGAGGCTGTAGTGCCCGAGCGCGGAGCCCCAGGAGTCCGCCTCGGGGATGCGGCCGATGCCGCGCAGGGCCAGCCAGCGGCCGTCGGAGGAGAGCAGCATCTCGTCGACGCGGCTCCAAGCGGTGTAGTCGAGCCGGAGGGTCTCCTTGCCTTTGGGGTCGAAGACGAGCACCATGGGCTTGGCCTTGGTGTAAGGGTCGGCATCCTGCATCAGGAGGGCCGCCGTGCCGTCCGAGCCGACGACCAGCGGGTTGGGCACCCCGAAGCCGCCGATCGAGAAGGTCTCCGGCAGGGTCCGCGTCCAGAGCACGCGCCCGCGCGGGTCCATGAGCCGGAGCATCGCGCCCGTGACGAGGGCCTGGGCGCCGCGGGGCCCGCGCGGGGCCTGGGCGTGCAGGCCCACGGCGTCGGACTGCTGGTCGAGGACGGCGAAGAACCCCCCCGAGGGCGCGAAGACCACGCGCCGGCGCGCGCCTTTTTCGAGGGCGGGCAGCCGCACGCGGTTGCCGCGCACCGAGAAGCCGCCGCGCTTGACGACCGTGACGTCCGGGTCGCCCTCCTCCCAGAGCAGGCGCCCGTCGGGCGAGCGCTCCGCGGCGGCGGGGGCGGACAGAGCGAGCAGGACCACGAGGGCGGCGCCTCTCATCTTCAGAGTATAGGCCTCGTGCCCGAGATGCGCCAGGAGACGCCGACGTAGGGGCTCACGTGCGGGTCCTTCATCCCGGCGACCCAGGCGCGCGCGCGCTCCTCGCTGATGAAGTCGGTCTGCGGGGCGTTGAGCTTGTCGAAGACGTTCATCAGGTTGTTCGAGTACGGGAAGCGGCGGAAGTTCCCGAAGTACTCGTAAAAAGGGAGGAAGGTCAGGGGCAGGCGGTAGAGCGTGTGGACGAGCGGGTAG